>CAKTAS010000035.1:0-14296 GCA_934529095.1 uncultured Gemmiger sp.
AAAACCCGCACAAGCTGTTGTTATGGGCTTTTCAGCGACCGTCCCTCGCGGGACAGCTTGATTATATTACCACAGGTTGTCGTACTTTGTCAACAGGTTTTTTGAATTTTTTGACAAATTTCGGGCGGATTTTTTGGGCAGTGTGTATATTGTGGTGGGTTGCGGTTTTGGCACAAGTTGTGGGGGGAAGGTGGCGTTTGCCGCAAAGCAGCACGGGCGAGCAATGCTCGCCCCTACGGGGTGGTGGTTTTATTTATAGCGATGTAGGGCGGGGTGACCCCACCC
Organism: uncultured Gemmiger sp.; assembly: GCA_934529095.1. Classification (GTDB taxonomy): domain Bacteria; phylum Bacillota; class Clostridia; order Oscillospirales; family Ruminococcaceae; genus Gemmiger. Next base: position 286 of record CAKTAS010000035.1, read on the forward strand.
CGCCGAGGAATTTGGTGGTTTCCGAAAAACAGCAAGGAGGGGTCAAGACCCCTCCCTACATTACTAATCCGTGATTTTCGCGTTGCCATAAAATCGCGGACGGGCTGGTGACAGCTCCCCGTTCCTTAAAACTGTGCGCCGAGGGTGGCTGCCATAACGGCTTTGATGGTGTGCATACGGTTTTCGGCTTCCTGAAACACCACCGACTGCGCACCGTTGAACACCTCGTCGGTGACTTCCATCGCTTCGCGGTGGAATTTTTCGCCCATTTCCTTGCCGACGGCGGTGTTGTGGTCGTGGTAGGCGGGCAGGCAGTGCATAAAAATCGCCGTGGGCTTGGCCTTTTGCATCAACGCGGCGTTGACCTGATACGCCGCCAAGGCGTCAATGCGCTCTGCCCAGACCTGCGTCGGTTCGCCCATACTGACCCACACATCGGTGTAGACCACATCCGCCCCGGCGACGGCGTCGGTGTCCTCGGTCAGGGTGACGGAGCCGCCGCTTTGGGCTGCCAGCTCGCGGCAGGTCTGCACCAGCGCGGGCGCGGGATGGTACGCCTTGGGCGCACAGGCAACAAAATCCAGCCCCATCTTGGCGCAGCCGATCATCAGGCTGTTGCCCATATTGTAGCGCGCATCGCCCATATAGACGAATTTCAGCCCCTGCAAATGTCCAAAATGCTCTTGTATCGTTAAAAAATCCGCCAGAATCTGGGTGGGGTGATACTCGTTGGTCAGCCCGTTCCAGACCGGCACGTTGGCGTACTGCGCCAGCTGCTGCACAATTTCCTGCCCGTAGCCGCGGTATTCGATGCCCTCGAACATACCGGACAGCACCTGCGCGGTGTCGGCGATGGACTCCTTTTTGCCGATCTGGCTGCCCGTGGGGTCCAGATAGGTGCTGCCCATCCCCAGATCGTGGGCGGCAACCTCGAACGAGCAGCGGGTGCGGGTGGAGGTTTTTTCAAAAATCAGCGCTACATTTTTGCCGCGCAGCACATCGTGGGCGATGCCCGCCTTCTTTTTGGCTTTCAGCTCGGCTGCCAATTGCAGCAGATATTCGATTTCCTTGGGCGAATAGTCCAGAAGTGTTAAAAAATCCCGTCCCTGTAAGTTCATTTTATTATCCCCCTATGCAGCATCTTTGTAAAAATATGCGTATATTATGCCACATTATGTGTAATTATGCAAGCGTTTTTGGAAAATTTTTCAAAAATCATAGGGCATTACCTTATTATAATATAAGAGTGTTCGCGCGGTGCATATCGGGCGCGTATACGCAAAAATAGGGAGGGGGCAAGCCCCCTCCCTGCAAATTTTCCGTTATCTCACCCCCGCCTGTCGCAAAATACCGCCAGACGCTCCGCGCCCGAATCGGTGCAGGTGTACAAAACCAGCGGCGCTTCGCCCTGCAGGTCGGTGTCCGGCGTCACAACGCGCAGCGTCTGCACCGTGTAGGCGTACACGGCGTCCCCCGCCGTAAAGGTCACGGCATCGCCCGCGCACAGGCGGTCCAGCTTGCCGAACTGGCTGCGGTAATTGTGCCCCGCCACGACAAAATCGCCCTGCGCCGCGCTGCCGAACTGGCGGCAGGGTCCGTTTTTCAGCGCTTCCGGCGTGCAGGCGGGCTGCACGGGCAGGGTAAGCCCCAAGGTCGGCAGCTCCAGCACGCCCTGCGTGGTATCGCCGTCCGGCGCCGCCGTGGGCGCGGTGTAGCAGCGCACCAGCGTTTGCGAAGCCCGCACCGCCGCGGCATCCTGCTGTTGGTTGTAGCCCGCCAGCGCCAAGCCGCACGCCAGCAGCACCCCGCCCAACGTGCGCAAAATCCGGCGCATCATCGGCGTTTTCGCTTGCCCAGCAGCAGCCCGGCAAGCCCGCCGCCGCACAGCAGCGGGATGGGCCAGCGCAGCTGCCCGGTTTGCGCCAGCACCGTGCGCCGCTGCGTCTGCCCCGCCGGGGCGGGCGCCGGTTTGGCGGGCAGTGCGCGGGCGGTAAAGCGCAGCGCGGCGGCTTTTTCCTGCCCGGTGGTCTGTTCCCGAACCGCAACCACGGCGGGCGTCAGGGTGCCGTTTTCGCCGTTGGTGACCTGCACCGTGACAAGATAGGACGTTGTATCGGGCAAAAATCCGCTGGTGTCGGTGCTGCTCATACGCAGGCGGTAGCGGTAATCGCCAGGTACCGTGTAGACAAAGCCCCCAAAGCTGCCCTGCCCGTCCGTGATGTGCAGCTGCGCCGTGCCGGGCGGCGGTGCGCCGTCCAGCGGTTCCAGCGTGACGGTACAGGCGCAGTTGACGCTTACCGGCAGTGCCGCCAAGGTACAGGTGTCCGCCGCCGCAGCGTGCAGCGGCAGCAGCAGGCACAGCAGCGCCGCCGGGATCAGCTGCCAGAATTTCATTCCGTGTCCCCTCCTTTCAGGGCGGCAAACACCGCCACGCGCCCGTTGGTGCGGCTGTCGTCACAGGTCGAAAACGCCGCCACCCGGCAGTTTTCGGGCGGGTCGCGGTACTGGACGGCGTGGGCGCGGATATACGCCGCCAGCGCCGCCAGGTCGGTGCCTGGGGTATAAATGACCGGGTCGTAGGCGTCGGTCAGCACACAGGCAAACACCTGCAGCTCGTAGGTAGTCCCCTCGGTATACAGGGTGCCTGTGGTGTGGTCGGCAAAGTAATCACTTTCCGAAAACTGCGTTAAATCGCCAAACATAGCGCCGTTTTCCATATGATGCCCATAAATCAGATTGTACGCATCGGAAAAATCCGCCCGGTTGGCGGCGCTTAAAAACACCGCGCCCGACAAGGCAAAGCTGCCGTCCGCCGCCTTGTTGACATACTCCAGATCGTCCGCGCCCTGCACCACGGGGTAGTCAATGTGGGTGCCGTCCAGCGTCAGCCAGCCACAGACATCCGGGTTTTGCGCCTGCAGCTCCGCCAAGGTGGGGCTGTCCGGCTCCGGCTTCGCCTTGCGCAGCTGCGGCGTGACCAGCGCCCCGTATGCCACGGTTGCCGAATCCCACAGGCAGTAGCCGCTGAACACCAGCAGCACCGAGAACAGGCACCCCGCCGCCAGCCCCACCAAGCGGTCGCCTGTGTCTGCCAGTGCCGACACCCACGCGCCACCGCCCGCGCGCATCAGTTTTTGCGGCGGCGCAGCGCCACGGTACCCACAGCGCCCAGCGCCAGCAGCCCGGCGTAGGCGGCGGGGTTGTCGGTCAGCCCGGTGGGCGGCGTCGCGTTTTTGGTGTTGGTCACCGTCAGGGCGGCATCGGCGTCGGGCATAACGTTGTCCGCCGAGGTCTTGGCGGTGTTTTCGGGGTCGTTGCTCCACGCGGTGGTGTAGTCATCGGCGCCGGTTTCGGTCACGGTGTAGCGGGTGCCGGCGGGCAAACCGGAGATGACGATATCCTCACCCGCGCGGATGCTTTGGGTAAAGCTCGCCTTACCGTCGGCAAAATCCACGCGGCGGCTCTCGCCGTTGACTGTCACGTTGACGGCCGCCATATGCGGCGTGTCGTCGGGGTCGGTCAGCTCGACGGTAAAGTCAAAGGCGCGGTCACGGTCGGCAAAGGTGCCGCGCACCTGCTTTTGCAGCGTCAGCGTGTGGGTGGTGTAGGTGTTGACAAAGCCTTCTGTCTTGGCACCGTCCGCTCCCACCAGCACGGCGCTGTCCACGGCAAAGGTCTTGCCGTCGGGGTTTTCGGGGTCGGCGTTGACGATGCGCACCTTCAGCACCTGCGGTTCTGCGGCGGTGTCCAGCCCCGCCATAGCGGCGTCCTGCTCGGTGACGGTGTAATAGTACAGCCCCGGCGCGGTAAACTGCGTAAGTACCAGCCCCACGTCGGCGGTGGCGGCAGCATCGCCCGCCGTGCCGCCCGCAAAGACAGCCTGCACCGTGCGGTTTTGCAGATGCTCTGCCAGACCGGGCTTGGCGTCAGCCTCCTGCCCTGCCGCGCCGGGTCCCACGGTAAACAGCACCGTACCCGCCGGGCTGACGGCGTCGGCATCGGTCAGATGGATCGTCTTGGTAAACTGCACGGTGGACTCCTGCACCGGCAGGGCAGCAAACGCGGCGGTGGAAAGTGCCGCCGTCAGCACCGCAGCCCCAACAAGGGCGGACAACAATTTGGGTAAGTGTTTCATCAATGTGGTTCCTCCTGTATCATCGTTGTGGGTTTCGGGCATCACAGCCCCTGCCGCCGCAGGACCGCCAGCACCCGCCCGCGCACGGCGGCAATCGGCACGGTGCCGAAGGTTCGGCTGTCCAAGGCGGCTGTGCGGTGATCCCCCAGCAGAAAAAACGCGTCCTGCGCCACCGTCAGCGGATAGGTCACCCCGCCCGCAAACGCAGGGGTGGCAAAGTAGATGTCGGGTTCCAGCACGGTGCTGCCGTTTACCATCAGGGCGGCATCGGGGGTGATCGCCACCACGTCGCCCGCCTGCGCCGCCACGCGCCCCAGATGCACCGCGTTTTGCGCTTCATACACAAGCACCTCCCCGCCGCGGATCTGCCGCGGTCTGCGTTCGTATAAAATCAAATCCCCGGCGTGCAGGGCAGGCTCCATCGCGGTATCCGGCACGCGCATCACCCCAAAGCAAACGCCAAAGGTCAGCCAAAGCAGCCCGACCAGCGCCGCCAGATGCCGCAAAAATGCCCCCACTGCCCGCCGGGGCGGTATTTCGGTGGCGGGGGTCATCGGCGTGACCCCCTGCGCCGCAGCCACCCTGCCGGGGCAGCCAGCAGCAACAGCGGCAGTGCGCCGTGCGCCGGGGGCAGCCCGGTGTCCGGTACGCCCGGCGCCGTGTTGATAAATTCCACCGCGTCCCCCGCCTGCACCGTGACCTGCGCCCCGGTTTGGGCATCGCCGCCGTTGACGGCATAGCCCGCCGTGTAGCCGGGGGCGGCGTCCTCGCGCACGGTCACGGTATCGCCCGGTGCCAAGCCCGGCAGGGTGTAGCTTTCGCCGTTTTTCAGCGCAAAGGACACCGCCGCGCCGTTGACCTGCGCGGTAAAGGAAAACTCTTGGTTGACGTCCGCCGCGGGACCGCGCACCCGCTTGCTGACCGTGACCGTGCGGTTGGCTTGGTAGCGGTTGTACAGCGTCACGCTTTGGCGCGCCGCGCCCTCGTCGGCGGCAGCGGTGGTGCATTGCACCGCAACGCCTGCTTCGGGGTAGGGCTGGCGCAGAGTCGCTGCGCCGTTTTCGGATTTTTCATAGGCGGCGTCCAGCGTGTAGCCGTCGGCAGACGCGCCGTTTTCGCGCACGCGGTAGACTGCATCGTAGACATCCACCTGCCAGACGTAGGTCACACTGCCGTCCGCGCCCACGGTGCGGCTGCGGTAGCCCGGCGCGGCGGCGTCCAGCGCGGTGTAGGGCTGCATCTGCAGCTCGTACCGGTTCGCCGCGCCTTGGTAGCTGCCGTCCACCGCCACGGAAAACCCGGCGGGGGCATCGCGCCCCGCAAACACCTTGGTGACGGTCAGCCGACCGGAGCGCGGCACCAGAATGCCGTCGACGTGCCAGGCATCGCTGGTGTCGTACTTGAACACATACCAGCGAATTGTGTATTTGTCGGTGGTCAAATCGGCGGCGTTGACAGCGGTGCCGTCTATGCGGATGCCCTTGCCCTTGGTGTAGTAGTCAAAATTACTGCGTATCAGCGCAAATATTTGGGCGTCGCTGGGGAACGCCGCATAGCGGAAGCCCTCCAGCCCGGCTGCCAGCGTGCGGATGCGGGCATCCACGTCCAGTGCGCTGCCGCCGGAGCTGCCCTGCGCCACAATGTACTGCCCGGCGCTTTCCTCGCAGGAAAACAGCGCCGGGTGGTCGGTCAGCGCGCCGGATTCCAGCCCTTGGGTGAAGTTTTCGGTTTCGATGCCCTGCGAGGTGCCGCCGTAGTTGGCGATGCGGTTATACAGGTTGAGGTAAAAGCTGATGCTTGTCCGGCTGCCCTGCGCGGGGTCGGGCAGGCTTTGCCAGCGGACAGACCCTTGCGCGGCGGCAGGCTCGTCCGGTTCGGCGGCGGGTTCGGGTGTCACTGTGGGTTCGGGTGTCGCCGTTGGTTCGGGCGTCGCCGTAGGTTCGGGCGCTGCCGTGGGTTCGGGTGACGCCGTGGGTTCGGGTGTTGCCGTAGGTTCGGGTGTCGCTGTAGGTTCGGGTGACGCCGCAGGTTCGGGCAATGCCGTGGGTTCAGGTGACACCGTAGGTTCGGGCGCTGCCGTGGGTTCGGGTGACGCCGTAGGTTCGGGCGACGCCGTGGGTTCGGGTGTCGCCGTGGGTTCGGGTGACGCCGTAGGTTCGGGCGCCGCCGTGGGTTCGGGCGCTGCCGTAGGTTCGGGTGTTGCCGTGGGTTCGGGCGCTGCCGTTGGTTCGGGTGTCGCCACGGATTCGGGCGTCGCCGTGGGTTCGGGCGTCGCGGGCGGCGATTCGGTTGGCGAAGCGGTCTGCAGTGCCTCCTGCGGTTCGGTCAGCTGCTGTGTTTCGGCGGCGGGCAGCGCGCCGGGCGGCTCCTGCTCGGCAAACACCGCGCCCACGGGCATCACACTCAGGCAGAGCGCCAAAACTGCCGTACACAGGCGCTTTTTCATAACTTGTCCCCCCTTATCTCTTGGTTACAGCCCCAGTATACCCGCCCCGCCCCGCCGATTTTGTCACAATCCGAAAGGGAGAAAAAAATTAGCCGCCCCTTGCGGAGCGGCTGAAAAACTTATGGTTGTTGCTCCGTAGGGCGGGGTGACCCCACCCCGCCGGGGAACCCGAAATTTTATTGCAATTTTCCCTTTGGTTGTAGGGGCGAGCATTGCTCGCCCGTGCCGTTTTCCCGTTATATCGCATTATCGGTGTGGCTGCAACGGGCGGCATATATGCCGCCCCTACAAGCCAACCCGTTAGGTTGTTGCAACCGTAAAAAGGAGGGGTCAAGACCCCTCCCTACATTACTAACCCTTGATTTTCGCGCCGCCATTTGACCGCCCCTACCAACCGCCCCGCAAACAAAAAAAGCGCCCCCCTTACGGGGAACGCTTTTACTATTTTATTTCGCGTACTCGGTGGCGCGGCTTTCGCGGATGACGCTGACCTTGATCTGACCGGGGTAATCCAGCTCGTTCTCGATCTTTTTGGCAACGTTGCGTGCCAGCAGAATGACCTGATCGTCGCCGACCTTGTCGGGCTGCACCAGGATGCGCACCTCGCGTCCCGCCTGCACGGCGTAGGAGCTTTCGACGCCCTCAAACCCGTTGCAGAGCGCTTCCAGCGTTTCCAGACGCTTGATGTAGCTTTCCATATTTTCGCGGCGGGCGCCGGGGCGGGCTGCGGAGATCGCATCCGCCGCCATAATGATGAACGCCAGCGTGGTTTTCGGCTCAACATCGCCGTGGTGGGCTTCGATGGCATGGATGACCTGCGGGTTCTCGCGGTACTTTTTGCAGATGTCCACGCCGATCTGGACATGGCTGCCCTCGATCTCGTGGTCAAGCGCCTTGCCGATGTCATGCAGCAAACCGGCGCGGCGTGCCAGCTGCACGTTGACGCCCAGCTCGCCCGCCATAAGCCCAGCCAGCCACGCCACCTCGATGGAATGGCTCAGCACATTTTGCCCAAAGCTGGTGCGGTATTTCAGGCGTCCAATCAGCTTGACCAGATCGGGGTGCAGGCTGTGGACACCCAAGTCCATAACCGCCTTGTCGCCCTCGCGCTTCATCTGGATCTCCAGCTCGCGGCGGCACTTTTCCACCGTTTCCTCGATGCGGGCGGGGTGGATGCGTCCGTCGGCAATCAGGCGTTCCAGCGCCATACGCGCCACCTCGCGGCGGGTCTGGTCAAAGCTGGACAGGGTAATCGCTTCGGGCGTGTCGTCAATGATCAGGTCGCAGCCGGTCGCGGTTTCCAGCGCACGGATGTTGCGCCCCTCGCGTCCGATGATGCGCCCCTTCATCTCGTCATTGGGCAGCGGCACCACGCTGACCGTCGCTTCGCCGGTGGCGTCGGCGGCGCAGCGGGCAATCGCCTGCCCCACCAGATCGCGGGCGATCTGGTCGCATTCGTCCTTCATATTGGCTTGGTAGGCGCTGATTTTCATCGCCTTTTCGTGGGTCAGCTCGTCGTCCACCTGCTTCAGCAGCACGGCGCGGGCGTCCTCTTTGGACATCGCGGCGATGGTTTCCAGCTTTTCGGTCTGGCGCATCTTCAGCTGCTCCAGCTCGTCCAGACGCGCTTCCACCGTTTCGGTGCGGCGCTTGAGGTCCTCCTCCTTGCGCTCCATGGCGGCGGTGCGCTTGTCCAGCGCTTCCTCCTTTTGGTCCATGCGGCGCTCCTGGCGGCTGACCTCGGCGCGGCGGTCCTTGATCTCCTTGTCGGCCTCGCTCTTTAAGCGGAAAGCCTCGTCCTTGGCTTCGATGATGGTTTCCTTGCGCTTTTGCTCTGCGGATTTGATGGCATCGTTCACGATGCGCTTGGCTTCTTCTTCGGCAGAGCCGAGCTTTGCCTCCGCGGTGCGTTTACGGTTTTCGCCGCCGAGGTAAAAACAAATCGCCCCGGTGACAGCAGCGGCAACAAGGACCAGCACCACAACAACAATGGGATGCATAGTCAGTTTCACTCCTTAATACAATTCGGAGGGCACTGCGCAGCGGGACGCTTCTCGTTATGATATTTTGGCACAGCACAGCACGGGGCAAGGTACACCAAGCCCCTACCGCACTAAAAAAGTACATAAACACGCCAAAAAGCGTGAAACATTCATATCGTAAAAAGCGGCGTTCCCGTTGGGCGACACCCTTGTTAAGCCCCGCTGCGCTTTGTGCAGCGGGTTCTTATTTCCTAAAGTAATTGTAACTTTTTTTGGGCGATATGTCAAGGCAATAGTTTGTCGTGTTTGCTGAAATTCTCACAAAAGTTTCTGTGTTCTTTTATTGATTCAGCAAAACCGCCAGACACTCGTACTGTGCGTCCTGCGTGTAGGCGCAGACCGCCGCCACGCTCTGCCTGCCCGGCAGCTGCGTGCGCAGGTTGTGGGGGGTGGCGGCGCACAGCGGCTGCACAACATCGCCGCCGCACAGGTAAAATTGCAGGTACTCGCCTTGGGCGCAGGGGCGCACCGGCTGCCCGTTGACCGCAAACTGCCCGCCCGCGTTGAGGTAAACGGACCGGTAGGCGCGGTGGGTAAAGGCAAAGCCCTCGTCGGGCTGCAAAACAAAGCGGGTGGGGGTTTCGGGGTCGCGCTGCAGCTCGTAGCGGTGCAGGCGGGTCAGGTCGGGGCGCTTTTCGTCCGGTTCTGAAAACAGGATGCCCACCGATTCTGCCCCCGGCACCGCCACCGGGGCGATCAGCCCGCCGGGCAAATCAAAGTGCGCCACGGCGTCCCACTGGGTGGGAAATTCCGGGCTCCAGAAAAGCTGCCAGCCGGTTTCGTCGGCAGCCAGCAAAAAGCAGTCTTGGTTCCAGTCAAACACCAGCGGGTAGGCGTAAGCGCCGCCCAAGGGCAGGTACTGCCACGGACCGCAAATGCCGTTTTCCAGCGCTGCCAGGCAGGCGCGCCCCTGCTCGTCCCCTGCCAGCAGCCAGTGCGCGTCGCCGCGGTGGATCAGCTGCGGGGCGTACCACGGGGTGTCCTGCCCCTGCGCACAGACGGCAAAGGCGGGCAAGCCCATGGCGGGCATGGGGTCGGTGCCCTCGGCTTCGGGGCGGGTGCGCAGCAGCAGGGCGGGCTGCGGTTCGCGCCGGGCGGTCATTTTATCCCACAGCGCTTGCAGATTCGGCGTTTTCATCGTTCGGCACCGTCCGCTTGGTTGAGTTCCGCGTCGCGCATCGCCTTGATGGTTTTCTCCAAGTCAAAGGTCTTGTCCAGCACGGGATAGAACGCCTGCAGCGCCGCCTGCACGGGCAGCCAGAAGTTCAGCAGCAGCATCACCGGCACCGACAGCGGAAAAAACAGCGCCGCTGCCGCCACATACAGCAGCAGCCACAGCACCGCCAGCGCCGCGCGGGGCAGGTAGCCCAAAAACAGCAGCAGGGCGTTGCGCAAAATGCCGCCAAAGCGCATTTCCAGCAGGGCGATCTGGGTAAAGGTCAGCAGCGCCAGCCCGGACAGGAAAAACACACCGACCAGCATCGCAATGGTCAGCACCAGATTTTGCCCCCACTGGGTGTGGAACAGCGCAAAAATTTGCGCACCCAGCAGCAACCCGAACACCGCGCCCGGCAGCAGCGATGCCTTGGCGTTGCGCTTCCACGCGCGGCAGTAGGTCGCCCACCAGTAGCCCGGCTCGTCGCGCAGGCTGCGCAAAATCGTATCGTTCAGTCCCACCAACTGGGGCGCCATAACGGCACCGCCCACAACACCCGCCAGCAGCAGCGGCACCAGCGCGTGGGTGGCAACGGCAAACCATACCCCCAGCATAAACGGCAGGGCGCTCAGCAGCGCCAGCATACCGGCACGCCAAAAGGCAAAGCCGTCGCGGCTCAGCATCTCCCAAAAGCGGGCAAGCCCTTTTTTGCGGGGGGCGTTTTCCGGCACGCCGGGACCCGCCTTGTCAAAATGAAAGTTGAACAACGCCATTTTTTGTCACTCCTGTTGATGATCTGCCCCGTAGCGCACCGCGCCGTTTCCGGTAAGCAGGTCGGGTTCTATGCGCAGCCCGGGCTTGCGCCCCTTTTGCGCCTCGGTCAAAAAAAGCCACGGCGCATCCTGCGCCGTTTTGCGGGCAAACGCCAGCCGCTTGGGTTCCAGCCCGGCAGCACGCAGCGCACAAAACACGTCCGCCAAGCGGTCGGGGCGCTGGCACAGCACCAGCTTGCCGCCGTCACGCAGGGCGCGGGCGGCACAGGCCGCCAAGTCCTCGGCGGAGCAGCTGTCGGTATGGCGGGCGGCGGCGCGCAGCGGGTCGGGGCTGCGGGGACCTGCCGCAAAATACGGCGGGTTGCAGGCGGCAAAATCGAACTGCCCGCGCTGCGCTCCCTGCAAAAACAGCGTGCGCAGGTCGGCGCAAAGCGGCGTAATGTGCGCAGCGTCGTTGTCCTGCACTGCCTTGGCGCACAGGGCGCTGGCTTCGGGTATAAGCTCCACCGCCGTACACGCGCCGCGGTAGCCTTGGTCGTGCCATTCCAGCGCAACGATGCCGCAGCCGCTGCACAGCTCCAGCGCGCGGTCTTTGTTTTTGGGTACGGCAAAGCGTGCCAGCAGCAGCGCATCGGTGCCGAACTGCGCACCGGGCGCGGTGTACACCTTGGTGCCGTGGGTCAAAATTTCTGTCGTCATTTACTTTTTATTGCGCAGCATCGCATATTTTAAGATGCCGATCTGGGTCTTGCTGTCCTTGATGGTGCCGTCCAGCACAAGGCGCAGGGCTTCGTCCAGCGGCATCTTGACCACATCGAGGAATTCGTCCTCGTCCAGATGCTGGCTGACGTTGTGCAGCCCGGTGGCAGCCCAGAGGTAGATTTTTTCGCTGTCGTAGCCGACGGTGGGGTAGACGACGCCGAGGTCCACGAAGTGGTCGGCGGTCAGACCGCATTCCTCCGCCAGTTCGCGCTTGGCGGCTTCGAAGGGGTCCTCGTTCTTTTCGAGCTTGCCGGCGGGCAGCTCCCACATTTCCTCGCCGAGGGCGTAGCGGTATTGACGCACCAGCGTGATATTTTGGTTTTCGTCCACCGGCAGGATGCACGCGCCGCCGTGGTGATGCACGACCTCGCGGGTGCTGGTGTTGCCGTTTTCGAGCAGGACCTTGTCGTAGGTGACGCGGATGACGCGCCCGTTGAAGATTTCCTCGCTGGAGAGGGTGGTTTCGGTGTGAGGCATAGAGAACGCTTCCTTTTTTATAGATAATAGATAAAAGATAATAGATAATAAATGTGGTGTGTCCGCGATGCGGACACGTTTTTATACAGTGCGATACGGGCGGGGTGACCCACCCCGCCGGGGAACCTGAAATTTATTGCAATTCTCCCTTTCGTTGTAGGGGCTAGCATTGCTCGCCCGCGGAGTTTACCCGATAGGTTGTATTGCCGGGATGATTGCACGGGCGGTCAATGACCGCCCCTACAAGCCAAACCATACTATTCATTATAACATACGGTCGCGGGCGGGGCATGCCCCGCCCCTACCGCGCAATGATTTTTATTGCCCCGTAGGGCGGGGTGACCCACCCCGCCGGGGAAATTGGCGGTAATCGCAAGTCGGCAAGGAGGGGTCAAGACCCCTCCCTACAAACCAGCCAAAAGAGAGAACACATCCCCTTTCCTACCATATTACAGCATTTGCAGGCAGGAATCAATAAAATCCACGGTATATTTTTTCGACCGCAAACGTCCGTCGGCGCGCAGCCAATCAATGTACTGCTGCATACTGCGTGTCAAAAGCGGCTGCTCCACCAGATACTCCCGCCGGCAGGGCGCGTTCAGCGTGTTGGCGATCGTCTGGCACAGCGCCACGCCGCCGCCCTCCAAAATCACAAGGTGCAGCCCCGGCACCATCGGCTGACGTGCGGGGTCCGCCATACAAAGCATCGGCTCGTCGCGCTGCACCTCCTCGCGCAGACGCAGCAGCAGTTTGCGGCGCAGCGCCGGGCTTAACGGCAGGTAGAGGTCCTCCGGCAAGCCGCCCAAGCGCCCGGTGCGCACAAAATCCAGCAAGCCATCCTCGCTGAATATCACGTCCAGACGCCGCTTTTTCCACTCTTCCAGATACTGCACCACCGTGCGGCGCACTTCGTTATTGTCAAGCGCCGGGGTCAGCTGCATCTCGCGGCACATTTCCTCGTCCAGAAACAGCGCCAGCGGCGGATGCCAGCGCAGCAAGATGGCACGCTCGTCCCGCTTAAAAAAGTCATCGTACAGCTCGGCAGCCTCGGCAAAATAATGTCCCCAATCGGTGGCACGCAAAAACGGCGTGGCTTCGTTGTATTGCTTGAGATAATTCTGGCGGAACCCTTCCAGAACGGAAGGCTCGGTGACGACCACGGCATTGTTTCCGGTGCAGAACAGCGCCGCCTTGGGGAACAGCAGGTAGGAATCCGACATCATACCCGGCAGGTTTTCGACCGCCGGACTCAGCACCGACCGTGCCTCGTAGTTGAGGTTGTCAACAAACAAAAACGGCGCGGTGCGGGTCACGGCGCGCAGGTTGCCCGCATCCCCCGCCACCGATGCACCGGGCTTGCTCATCCGCAAAAGCTGGCGCACGGCGTGGGGTGCGCCCCGCCACTGCGCAAAGCTTTTTTGTGCGCCGTGCAAAAGCGGCGCGGCGCACAGGGGCGATACCAGCACCGGGCGCATGTCGTCGCCCTGCAGATATTCCATCGCCAGCCGCCCTGCCATCTGCTCGGTATTTACGCTGCCGTGAACAAGCCCGCACAGCGGCAGCGGCTCGGTGGGCAAAAGCAGGTTCGGCAGTGCGCGCAGCTTTTCCAGGCGGCGCGGCGCGTCAAACAGGGTGGTCAGCAGCAGCTCGACCTCGCTGCGCAGAACCGGCTCACTGCTGCCGCGCAGGGTATCGCCCCGCAGCATCAGCTCGGCGGCGCGCTGCGGCGGCAGCCCCAAGGCTTCCGTCAGGCGGTACAGCTGCTCGCCGCTGGGTACACGCTCGCCCTTGGCGAATTTGTACAGCGTCGAACGCTCGATGCCCGCGGCGCGCGCCAGCGATGCCATCCGCCCCGGATAGCCCATGATCAGTTTTTCCAGCTCGGCGGTGATGTCCTGCATACCGTAACTTCCTTTTTATAAATAGGAGTTGTATAATGCAGGCTGTCAACAAATTCAATGGAATGACTGCGTACTTACGGCAGGTTTGTAGGGAACGGTCTTGACCGTTCCGTGCAGTCTAGCCGGTAATGCGATATAGCGTGAGAACGCGCCATTCGGCGCGATTTTATGCGCTGCGCGCAGCCAGCGGTGCGGCGCGGTCAAGACACGCGCCCTACATTGCTACCCGAAAAAGGGCTTTATTGACAACCCGATATAATGTATTATTGTACACGTTTTCGTCAGGCTGTGCAAGGGTTTATGACAAACACGCCGCATT
>CAKTAS010000036.1:0-14272 GCA_934529095.1 uncultured Gemmiger sp.
AAAAGTTCAAATTCTTTTTGTCTATTGTTCACGATTTGCAAACATTTTTATGGCATACTTACAGACTGGAGCGTGTACATAACACGCACCGGAAAGGTGATGGCAGTATGAAAAACTGGTTCCGACGCTTTATGGCAGGTCGTTACGGCTTTGACCAGTTCAGCGCGTTTTTGTCGGTATGCAGCTTGATTTGCATTTTGCTTGGCACATGGTTTTCCGCCGTTTTGTATTGGGGCGGGCTTGCGCTGCTGGCATATTGCTACTACCGCACCCTGAGCCGCAATTTCTATCAGCGCCGCGCCGAAAACAGCAAGTACCTGTTGTACCGCGGCAAGGTCACGGCGTGGTTCGGCAAATACCGGATGCGCTTTAAGCAGCGCAAGCAGTACAAGTATTTCCGCTGCCCCGGCTGCCGGCAGGAGCTGCGCGTGCCGCGCGGGCGCGGCAGCATTGCCATCACCTGCCCCAAGTGCCACACCCACTTTACAAAAAAGAGTTGACGTGTTATGTTCGGCTATGTTACCATCTATCGCAAAGGGCTGGACAAGGCGGCGCTGGACTGCTACCAAGCCTATTACTGCGGGCTTTGCCGCACCCTGGGCAAACGGTACGGGCGTGCCGCCCAGCTTGCGTTGAGCTATGATATGACCTTTGCCGCCCTGCTGCTGAGCGCCCTGTACGAGCCGGAAACCAAGCTTACCGCCGGGCGCTGCCCACCCCACCCGGTAAAGCCCCGCCCCCGCGCCGACAATACCTTTATAGAGTATGCCGCGGATATGACGGTGCTGCTGGCGTATTATAACTATCTGGACGACTGGCAGGACGACCAGCGCCAAGGCAGCCGCCGCCGGGCAGAACAGCTGCAGCCCTTTTTGCCGGAGATCGAGCGGCGGCATCCCCGCCAGTACCGCGCCGTGGTCAGCGGGCTGGACACGCTGAACCGTCTGGAGGGTGCCAACAGCCACGACTTAGACGCCCTGTGCCGCGCCTTCGGCACGCTGCTGGGCGAAATTTTCGCCTGCCGGGATGACGAATGGCGGCAGGTGCTGTGCGGTTTGGGGCAAGGGCTGGGCGGCTTTATCTACCTGATGGACGCCTATGACGATCTTGACAAGGATCGCCGCCGCGGGCGTTTTAACGCCCTGCAGGTGCTGGCGGACACCCTGCCCCCCGCCGAGTACGAGCAGCGCTGCCACGACCTGCTGACCCAGCAGATGGGGCAGTGCGCCAAGCAGTTTGAGATGCTGCCTATATTAAAGGAAACCCCCGAAGGGCAGCTTTTGTATAATACCATCTACGCCGGTGTGTGGAGCCTTTACGCACCGCTGAGAAAACGCAGAGAGGGACGCACCCAATGACCGATCCATACAGCGTACTGGGCATCAGCCCCGGTGCCGATGACGAAACCCTGAAAAAAGCCTACCGCCAAAAGTGCAAGCAGTACCACCCCGACCTGCACCCCGACGACCCCGCCGCCGAGGAGCATTTTAAGGAGGTACAGGCCGCCTACAGCGAAATTATGCGCCGCAAGCAGGGCGGCGGGCAGAGCTACAGCCAAGGCAGCACCGGCAGCTATTCCAGCCGGAACGGCTACGGCTATCAGGAGCCGTTCAGCGGCTTTGCCTACGGACCGTTCGGGTTCGGCTTTTACAGCAGTTCCAACCAGCAGACCTACACCTCCGGGCAGGAAAGCGGCGAACTGCGCGCTGCGGCGAACTATATCCGCAGCGGCTTTTACGAGGAAGCCCTGAACACCCTGAACGGCATCTCCGCCGCCGAGCGCACGGCACAGTGGCACTACTATGCCGCCTTGGCGCATCAGGGCTTGGGCAACAACATCCGCGCACAGGAGGAAGCCCGCACGGCCGTTTCGATGCAGCCCAACAACTACGCCTACCAGAACCTGCTGGATCAATTGCAGCGCCCGGGGCGCGATTACGCCGGCTACCAGCAGCCCTACGCCCAGCCCAGCGGCGCACCGGGGCGGTTCTGCCTGTCGTATTTGATGTACCTTTTGCTGTGCAACATTATGAGTTATGTGTGCTGCTGCGGACGCGGCGGGTTTTTCATCTGCTGATTTTGCCCCTATAAAAACGGTTACTGACCTGCCCGTTGTCCGGGCGGGTCTTTTTTGTGCAGTTCGGCGGCAAAATATGCCGTGTCGGCTCTTGCCATACTGCGTGGAGCGTGCTATACTTTTTTTGAATTTATGGCAAAACAGAGGGAATGTTATGACACTGGATCAATTAAAAGTCGGTCAGGATGCCATCCTGCGCACCATCGGCGGCGAGGGCGAGCTGCGCCATCACCTGCTGGATATGGGGCTTACGCCGGGTACCGAGGTGACCCTGCGCAAGGTTGCCCCCATGGGCGACCCCATTGAGCTGGAACTGCGCGGCTACGAGCTGACGCTGCGCCTGGCGGATGCCGCCAAAATCGAGGTGGACCACGTTCACGAAACCGACCGCGCCGCCCGCGATGAGCGCCGCCACGCCCTGGTCCCCCACCCCGGCGTGGGCGAGCTGCGCAAGGCGCCCAGCTACCACGACCGCAAAAACGGCACAGTCATCCCCAAGGGGCAGCCGCTGAAATTTGCCTTGGCGGGCAACCAGAACTGCGGCAAGACGACGCTGTTCAACCAATTGACCGGCTCCAACCAGCACGTCGGCAACTTTCCCGGCGTGACGGTGGACCGCAAGGACGGCGTCATTCGCGGTCACAGCGAGGCAGTCGTGACCGATCTGCCGGGCATCTACTCGCTGTCGCCCTATTCCAGCGAGGAGATCGTCACCCGCGACTTTTTGCTGAACACTCACCCGGACGGCATTATAAACATCGTAGATGCGACCAATATTGAGCGCAACCTCTATCTGACCATGCAGCTGATGGAGCTGGGCATCCCCATGGTGCTGGCGCTGAATATGATGGACGAGGTGCGCGCCAACGGCGGCACCGTGATGGTCAACGAGTTGGAGGATCTGTTGGGCGTGCCTGTGGTGCCGATTTCCGCCGCCAAAAACGAGGGCATTGACGAGTTGGTCGAACACGCGCTGCACGTTGCCCGCCACCGCGAATGCCCCGGGCGCATCGACTTTTGCGATGCCGCCGACGGGCGCGACGGTGCGGTACACCGCTGCATCCACGCAGTCAACCATCTGATCGAGGATCACGCCGTGCGCGCCGGGCTGCCCGCCCGCTTTGCCGCTACCAAGCTGGTGGAGGGCGACCCGCTGATCGAACGGGCGCTGGATCTTGACAAAAACGAAACCGATATGCTGGGGCATACGATCGCCGAATTGGAAAGCGACACCGGGCTGGACCGCGAGGCAGCGCTGGCGGATATGCGTTTTGGCTTTATTGAGCGCCTGTGCGAAAAAACCGTCGTGCGCCCCGGCGAAAGCCGCGAGCATAAGCGCAGCGTTGCCATCGACCGCGTGCTGACCGGCAAGTACACCGCCCTGCCCTGCTTTATCGGCATTATGGCGCTGGTGTTCTGGCTGACCTTCGGGGTCATCGGCGCGGCGCTTTCTGACCTTTTGACCCTCGGCATTGACGCGCTGACGGCGCTTGCGGACAGCGCCCTGACCGCCTACGGCATCAACCCCGTGGTACACGGTCTTGTCATTGACGGCATTTTTGCCGGCGTGGGCAGCGTATTGAGCTTTTTGCCCATCATCGTGACGCTGTTCTTCTTCCTCTCCATTCTGGAGGACACCGGCTATATGGCGCGCGTGGCGTTTGTGATGGATCAGCTTTTGCGCCGCATCGGGCTTTCGGGGCGCAGCTTTGTGCCGATGCTGATCGGCTTCGGCTGCTCGGTACCCGCCATTATGGCGACCCGCACGCTGTCCAGTGACCGTGACCGCAAAATGACCATTTTGCTGACCCCGTTTATGAGCTGCTCTGCCAAGCTGCCCATTTACGGTATGTTTACCGCCGCCTTTTTTGCGCCGGCGCTGCGCGCCCCGGTTATGATCGGGCTGTATCTGTTCGGCATTTTGTGCGGTATTCTGTACGCGCTGATTTTAAAAATCACCAAGTACAAGGGCGAGCCGGTTCCCTTTGTGATGGAGCTGCCCAACTACCGCTTTCCTTCCGCGCGCAGCGTGGGACAGCTGATTTGGGAAAAGGCGCGCGACTTTTTGCAGAAGGCATTCACCATCATCTTTGTGGCAACCGTGCTGATTTGGTTTTTGCAGACCTTTGACGCCCGCCTGAACGTTGCCGCCACGCCCGACAGCAGCCTGCTTGCGATGCTGGGCAGCTGGATTGCCCCGCTGTTTGCCCCCTTGGGCTTTGGCGATTGGCGGGTTTCGACCGCGTTGATCACCGGCTTTACCGCCAAGGAGAGCGTGGTTTCCACCCTGACCGTGCTGCTGGGCGGCGAGGTGGCGCTGGATACCCTGTTCACCCCGTTTACCGCCGTGGTGTTCCTTGTGTTTACCCTGCTGTACACCCCCTGTGTGGCAGCCGTGGCAGCCGTCAAGCGGGAGCTGGGCAGCGCCCGTGCCGCCGCCGGTGTGGTGCTGCTGCAATGCGCCATTGCGTGGGTCATGGCATTTTTGGTGCATATCGTCGGCACCCTGCTGGGATTTGTATAATATCTGCCGATTTCTGCCGGGGCAGGCTTGCCCCGGCATTTTTGCGCAAATTTTTTGCCCGCTGTGCATTGTAACCCGCCCCGCAATATGGTATACTGTAAGTTAGGTAAATTTGGAGTTTTAAGAATATAAAGGAGCGGTTATGAAGCTGGGATTTGATAACGACGCCTACTTAAGAACACAGTCGGCGTGCATCCGTGAACGCATTACGCAGTTTGACAACAAGCTGTATCTGGAATTTGGCGGAAAGCTGTTTGACGACTACCACGCCTCCCGCGTGCTGCCGGGCTTTCAGCCCGATTCCAAGCTGCAGATGCTGCTGCAGCTGAAGGCACAGGCCGAGATCGTGGTCGTCATCAGCGCCGAGGACATCGTCAACAACAAGATGCGCGGCGACTACGGCATCACCTACGATATGGACGTTCTGCGCCTGATCGACGCTTTTCAGGGCATGGGGCTGTTTGTGGGCAGCGTCTGCATTACGATGTACACCGCCCACCCCGAAGTGGAAAAGTTTGAGAACAAGCTGCACAGCGTGGGCATCCGCAGCTTCCGCCACTATAAAATTGCCGGCTACCCCAACGATGTCGCCCGTATCGTAAGCGATGACGGCTACGGCAAAAACGAGTACATCGAAACCGAGCGCCCGCTGGTGGTCATCACCGCGCCCGGTCCCGGCAGCGGCAAGATGGCAGTCTGCCTGTCCCAGCTGTACCACGAGTACAAGCGCGGCGTCAAGGCGGGCTACGCCAAGTTTGAAACCTTCCCCATCTGGAACCTGCCGCTGAAGCACCCCGTAAACCTTGCCTACGAGGCCGCCACCGCTGACCTGAACGACGTCAATATGATCGACCCGTTCCATCTGGAGGCTTACGGCAAGACCGCCGTCAACTACAACCGCGACATTGAGATTTTCCCCGTTGTGAACGCGATGTTTGAGCTGATCGCCGGCAAGAGTCCCTACCGTTCCCCCACCGATATGGGCGTGAATATGGCGGGCAACTGCATTACTGACGACGCCGTGTGCTGCGAAGCCAGCAAAAAGGAGATTCTGCGCCGGTATTTCAAGTGCCTGTGCGACCGCAAGATCAACGACAACGCCACCCAGCAGGAGCTTTACAAGCTGGAAATGCTGCTGAGCCAAGCCGGTGTGGCTGTGGGCGAACGTGCCGTTGAGGTACAGGCGCACGCCTGCAGCGCTGCCACCGGCGGCGCGCCCGCTGTGGCGATCGAGCTGCCCGACGGCACCGTTGTGACCGGCAAGACCGGTCCCCTGTTGGGCGCTGCGTCCTCTGCGCTGCTGAATGCGCTGAAAAAGCTGGCCGCCATCGACCAGGAACTGGATCTGGTCAGCCAGCGCACCATTGAGCCGATCCAGACGCTGAAAACCAACTACCTGGGCAGCAAGAACCCCCGTCTGCACACCGACGAGATTCTGATTGCGCTGTCCGGCTCCGCCGCCGACGACGAAGCCGCCAACACCGCGCTGCACCAGATCCCCAAGCTGAAGGGCTGCGACATCCACTCTACGGTCATTCTGTCCGCCGTGGATACCGACACGCTGAAAAAGCTGGGTATGTACCTGACCTGCGACCCCGTGTATGAGGAAGAGGATCGCAAGTACCACAAAAAATAAACGCCCTTTTGGGGCGTAAAGCAAAGCACCGCACAGTTTTTTGACTGTGCGGTGCTTTTGTTTTGATCACTGCCGTATTTTTTGTATAAGCTCCACGGCGGTGCTGCGCAGCCGGTCCATCGCCAGCGTCATGGCGTACAGGGTGGGCGGCACCAAGGCAAGCAGCACCAGCAGCACCAGACTGCCGCCGAGATCGAGCCGGACAAGGTCCAGCCACGGCGCCAGCAGCACCGCGCCGCCGTAGCCCAGCACCGCGCAGCTGCCCCACAGCGCCCAATGCCACGGCGTAAAGGGGCGGCAGACGCCCCACAGCACGCTGATGCCCACCGTCAGCACGACCAGCGTGCAGATGGTTCCCACCGTGTCGGCGGGCAGGTCAAACGCAAAGCCGAAGCCCATTGCGCAGAACACCAGCAGAAAATCCGTAAGCCCGCCGGGCAGGGCGGCGCGCAGCACATTGCGCAAAAAGCGCCCGCGCACCAACTCACGGTTCGGCTCCAACGCCAGAATAAAGCTGGGTATCCCGATGGTCACCGACGACACCAGTGAAAGCTGCAGCGGCTTAAAAGGGTATGCCAGCGGCAGGCAGAGCGCCACCACGCTGAGCAGCAGCGAGAATATGTTTTTGACCAAAAACAGCGAAGCCGAGCGCTGGATGTTGTTGATGACACGGCGTCCCTCGCCCACAACGGCGGGCAGCGCACCGAAATCCGAATCCAGCAAAACCAGCTGCGCCACCTGCGCGGCGGCCTGTGCGCCGCTTGCCATGGCAATGCCGCAGTCGGCATCTTTTAACGCCAGAACGTCATTTACGCCATCACCCGTCATAGCGACCGTGTGGCTTTGCGCCTGCAGGGCGTGTACCAGCTTGCGCTTTTGCTCCGGGGTGACGCGCCCGAACACCGTTGCCTGCGCGGCTGCGTTTGCCAGCTCACGGTCATTTTGCAGGCGGGAGGCATCCACCCAGTTTTCCGCCCCAGCAATGCTCGCCTGCGCCGCCACGCGGCTGACCGCACGCGGGTCATCGCCCGAAATCACCTTGACCTGCACCCCCTGCTTGGCAAAGTAGGCAAAAGTCTTGGGGGCGTTGGCGCGGATGGGATTTTGCAGCGGCAGCAGCGCCAGAAATTGCAGCCGCGCGGCATCGGGCTTGTCGCCCGGCGCCAGTGTGCCGTCATACCGTGCCAGCAGCAGCACGCGGCAGCCGGTGTCCAGCAGGCTGTTCAGCTGCGGGGCAAACTCGGCGCTGCGCGCACCCGCCAGCACGTCCGGCGCGCCCACCACGCACATCCCCCAGCCCTGCAGATATTTGGCACTGTATTTGTAGGCGGTGTTAAAGGGGATCGTCTGCCCCACCGCCCAGCGGGGCTTGCCCTGCCCATACGCCTTTTGCAGCGCCCTGCCGGTGTCGTTGTCGGGGATGTCCCCCGCGTAGCAGCTGCACAGCACATCGTTTAAATCGGGGCAGTCTGCCAGCGGGATCGGCTCGCCCGCCTGCATCGTCGGCTCGGTGATGGTGCCGGTTTTGTCCACGCACAGCACGTCCACCCGCGCCAGCGTTTCGATGCAGTTCATATCCTGCGTCAGCACCCGCCGCCCGGCAAGGCGCATCATACCCACCGCCAGCGCCACGCTGGTCAGCAGATACAACCCCTCGGGGATCATACCGATCAGCGCCGCCACCGTGCTTTCAACGCTGCTGCGCATACTCAATTCCAGCACCCAGCGCTGCTTGTACAAAAGCGCCGCGCCTACGGGGATCAGCACAATGCCGATGGCGCGGATCAGCTTATCCAGCGAGCGCATCATCTCTCCCTTGGCGACCTTGTGTCCGTCCGCCTGCGCCGCCGCTGTCAGCCGGTTGGCGTAGCTGTCGGCACCCACGCGGGTCAGGCGCGCCACACAGCGCCCCGCCATCAGGTAACTGCCGGAGCGCAGCGCATCCCCCGCCGTTTTTGTGATGGGGTTGGCTTCGCCGGTCAGCAGCGATTCATTTGCCTGCGCGGTGCCGGAAAGCACCACCGCATCCGCCACGATCTGATCCCCAGCGCCAAACTCCACCACGTCATCCTTGACCAGCTCCTCCGAAAGCTGCTCGCCCCAAGTGCCGTCGCGCAGGCAGCGCACCCGCCGGGCAGAAACCAGCGTCAGCTCGTCCACGGTCTTTTTGGCGCGCAGCTGCTGAGAAATGCCGATGATGGTATTGCAGAACACAATGCCCAGAAACCCCATATTCAGCCACGAGCCGACCAGCGCCAGCATAACCGCCAGCACCAAAAAAACCAGGTTGAAGTAGGTGCAGATATTGTCCCGCACGATCTGCCCCACCGTCTTGGTGGCGGACTGCGGGGCGCGGTTGCTTTGCCCTGCCTGACGGCGGCGCTCGACCTGCTGCGCGGTAAGACCCTGTTGTGATTCCATAAAAAAGGGCTGCTCCTTTCGGGTAATTGGTATTAGTATACCCGTCGATTGTGAACAAATAAAGCCCCCAAACGCCGTTTTGGGGCATTTGGGGGCAAATGTGTCAGTTTTCTTTGTGCAGGGGGGCAAACAGGGCGGGGGCATCCTGCAACGCCCCTTCCAGATTGGCGGTCATCCGCTGCAGCACGCTGTAAAAGGTTTCCAGTTCCTCGGGCGCGATGCCGTTGTCCGCCTGCCGCCGAAATGCCGCAATGACGGCATCCACGCGGTCCGCGCACTGCTGCCCGTCCGGGGTCAGGGTGTACAGGGCGTTGTACTTGCCGGGTTCGCCCTCCTTGTTGACATAGCCCGCACGGGTCAGGCTTGCCAATGTGCGGGAAATCAGCGCCGGGTCCAGCTCACAGCGCTCGGTCAACTCGGCAAAGCGCTGCCCATGCGGGTACGCTGCCAGCTGGCACAGCACCACGGTATCGCTGCCTTTGAGCGCCACGCGTCCCATGCCCTCGGTTTTGATTTTCTGGATCAGCTTTTGCAGCCGCCCCAGCGAGGTGGTCAACCGGAAAAAGCGGCTGTCCATAGCTTACACGTCCTGCAGCTCGCCGCGGGAACTGGCCTTCAGGTAGGCGTAGATAAAGCCGTCGAGGTCGCCGTCCATAACTGCCTGCACGTTGCCGCTTTCGTAGTTGGTGCGGTGATCCTTGACCAAGGTGTAGGGCATAAAGACATAGCTGCGGATCTGGTGACCCCACGCAATCTCGTTCTGCACGCCCTTGATGTCGTCGATTTTATCCTTGTGCTGCTGCAGGGCGATCTGGTACAGCTTGGCTTTCATCATTTCCATAGCGTACTCGCGGTTCTGCAGCTGGCTGCGCTGGGTCTGGCAGCTGGTCACAATGCCGGTGGGCTTGTGGATCAGACGCACGGCGGAGGAAGTCTTGTTGATGTGCTGACCGCCCGCGCCGGAGGAACGGAACACCTGCATCTCGATGTCGGCGGGGTTGATCTCAATATTGATGTTGTTGTCCAACTCGGGCATGACCTCCAGGCTGGAGAAGCTGGTCTGGCGGCGGGCGTTAGCGTCAAACGGGCTGATGCGCACCAGACGATGTACGCCATGCTCGCTCTTGAGCATACCGTAGGCGTTGGCACCCTTGATGATCATGGAGGCAGACTTGATGCCGGCTTCGTCGCCGTCCAGCACGTCCAGCACCTCCACGTTGTAGCCGTGCGCTTCCGCCCAGCGGCTGTACATACGGAACAGCATCTCCGCCCAGTCCTGCGCCTCGGTGCCGCCGGTGCCGGCGTGGAAGGTCAGAATGGCGTTGTTGTGGTCGTACTCGCCGTTGAGCATCGTCATCAGCTGCAGCTCGTCGATGGATTTTTCGACGGCATCGACCGCTTCCTCACCCTCGGCTGTCAGGGAGGGGTCGTTTTCCTCCTCGATCATCAGCAGCAGGGTTTCGGCTTCCTCATACTGGGTGGACAGCTTGCCGAAGCGCTCCAGCTTGTTCTTGACCTCGCCCATCTCGCTGATGATCTTCTGGCTGCGCTCCTGATCGTCATAAAAGCCGGGCATCGTCATCTGATGTTCCAGCTCCGCCAGACGCTTTTCGCTGGCTTCAATGGAAAGGGCTTCGCGCAGGTCGTCCACGGAGGTCTGCATACCGCCCAATTTCTGTTTCAGTTCGTCAATGGTTATCATAAATAATACCCCTTAATCGGCACAAATTCACACTATTAGTATAAAACAAAGCGCCGCCGTTGTAAAGAGAATTTGCGATTTTAGCAAAAGATGTACTTTTTTCTCTGAATAATTCCTGAACTTTACCAAAATTCTTTGCATTTGTCCGTTTGATGCGCTATAATGGGGATATGTATCAAAAAGGAGCTTAAAGAATGGCAAGATATACCAACAACCATTGTCCCGTCTGCGAGCAGGCTTTTACCGACGCAGACGATATTGTTGTCTGCCCCGAATGCGGCACCCCCTACCACCGCGAATGCTGGAAAAAGGTCGGTGCCTGCGTACACGAGGCAGAACACGCCGCCGGCTTTGAGTGGAAGCCCGACGCCGAACCCGCCGACGAGGCAGAAACCGCCCGCCACATGGCGGTTTGCCCCAACTGCGGCAGCCACAACGAGCCGGGTGCCGTCAAGTGCAGCCACTGCGGTGTGCCGCTGAACGCCGCGCCGCGCACTGAGCCGCAAAACGCCCCCATTTATGCCCGCGGCACGATGGACGCACCCGACATTACCCGCGTGGAGCTGAAGCCCACCGACTGCATCGACGGCATCCAAGCGCAGGATTGGGCAGCCTTTACCGGACATTCGGCGCTGTATTACCTGATGCAGTTTTTCCGTATGGAGAAAACCGGCAGAAAAATCACCTTCTGCTTCTCCGCCTTTTTGCTGGGTCCTGTCTACTTCTTTTACCGCAAAATGTGGAAGC
The DNA here is from genome assembly GCA_934529095.1 of uncultured Gemmiger sp. Lineage (GTDB taxonomy): Bacteria > Bacillota > Clostridia > Oscillospirales > Ruminococcaceae > Gemmiger. The sequence goes on from CAKTAS010000036.1 coordinate 11,108, forward strand.
AGGGCATCGCGATGGCGCTGGTGCAGCTGGTTTTGTACATGCCGCTGGCGCTGCTGGTTTTGCAGCAGTACAACCCCGCCGTGCTGGGCGGTGTGCTGACCGGCGCCGCTTGGCTGGAACCCGCCGCCTTTGCCTGTGATATCCTGTGGTGCGCCTTTAAGGTATTTATGGGCTTGAGCGCCGTGGCATGGTACCAGAAAACCGCCAAGCGCCGCATTGAGGACATCTGCGCCCGTTACCCCGATGAGCAGGACCGCGCCCGCGAGCTGGCGCAGCAGGGCGGCACCAGCATTTTGCTGGTCGTGCTGTATTACGGCATTACGGCACTTATGACGGTAGGCTTTATGTATCTGGCAGGTCCCGCCTTTGTGCGCTATCTGTTTGCCAGCTACGGTATGAGTTTGTAAGCGCCGCGCGAACGGCGTACTTATAAAGTAAAGGAAAATAGGAGGAAACCTATGGAAACTACTTTGGTCATTATGGCTGCGGGCATTGGGTCGCGCTTTGGCGGCGGCATCAAGCAGCTGGCAGCCGTTGGTCCCAACGGTGAGATCATTATGGATTTTTCCATCCACGATGCCATTGAGGCGGGCTTTGATAAGATCGTTTTTATCATCCGCCGCGACATTGAGCAGGCGTTCAAGGAAGCCATCGGTGACCGCATCGAGGCAACCTGCGCCGCGTTAGGTGTTGAGATCGGCTACGCTTTTCAGGCGATGGATGCCATCCCTGCCGGGTTCACCGTACCCGAAGGGCGCACCAAGCCTTGGGGTACCGGGCAGGCGGTGCTGGCGTGCAAGGGGCTTGTGAAGGAGCCGTTTGCCGTGATCAATGCCGACGACTACTACGGCAAAGAGGCGTTTGTGCAGCTGCACGACTTTTTGCAGGGCTACACGCCGGAAAACCCCGGCAGCCTTGCCATGGCAGGCTTTGTGCTGAAAAACACCCTGAGCGACAACGGTGCCGTGACCCGCGGCATCTGCCAGATGAACGACGCCCACTACCTGACGGGCGTGCTGGAAACCTCCGGCATTGAAAAAACCGCCGAGGGCGCTGCCGCCGGCGGCAAGAGCATTGACACCGACAGTCTAGTTTCGATGAATATGTGGGCGCTGACCCCCGAGTTCATCGACCTGCTGGATGCCGGCTTTGTGGAGTTTTTTGAGAAGGCTGCCCCCGCCAACCCGCTGAAGGCTGAGTACCTGCTGCCCATCTATATTGACGAGCTGCTGCACGCGGACAAGGTCAGCGTCAAAGTGCTGCCCACCCACGACAAGTGGTTTGGCGTCACCTACGCCGAGGACAAGCAGATCGTGATCGACAGCTTTGCCCAATTGATTGCGGACGGCGTATATCAGAAGGATCTGTTCAGCGATCTGAAAAAGTAATATTGCAAATTATTGCAAAGAAACGCCCCTGCACGTTGCACGTGCAGGGGTGTTTTGTTTACAGCAAAATCGTGTGCAGCATTTCCATCGTGTCGGCGATTGCCGCGGCACCGGCGGCGGAAAGCTCCTCCCGGCTGCCGTAGCCGTACAGCGCGCCGATGCAGGGCAGCCCGTTTTTGGCAGCGCCCTTGACATCGTGTTCCCTGTCTCCCACCATAACGGTGGCGGCGGTGTCGGTGATGTGCGCCGTTTGCAGCGCGTAGGCAATGACCTCCGCCTTGTCGGTGCGGCGCTCGTCCAGCGTGGCACCGCAGATGGCGTCAAAGTACTGCGCCAGCGCAAAATGCTCCATAATGCGGCGGGCGTATTTCTCCGGCTTGCTGGTTGCCAGCACAACGGTTTTGCCGGCGGCTTTCAGGTCGCGCAGCATAGCCTCCACGCCGGGGTAGACCTCGTTTTCAAACAGTCCCTTGGTGGGAAAATATTCCCGGAAGGCTGCCACCGCCTGCTGGCTTTCCTCCGGCGAAAGCCCCAAAAGCTCCCGGAAGGAATCCAGCAGCGGCGGTCCCAGAAAGCGGCGCAGCGTTTCGGGCGCAGGCTCCGGCAGCTGCATTTTGCGGCAGGCGTAGCGCACCGAGTTGAGGATGCCGGGGGCGGAGTCCGTCAGGGTGCCGTCCAAATCAAACAGTATTACGCTGTATTTTTGCATAGCTGTGTACCCTTAGTTGAACTTGAAGATTTTTTGGGCAATGCGGTAGCCGCCGATGCTGATTTTGCCGCCCAGCGTACCGGGCAGATCGCAGGCGCCCGCCACCGAGAATTTGCAGCGGCGGTACAGGCGCTCGTCGTGGGCTTTGAGGTCTGCCCACAGCTCGCTGCGCTTGCGCAGGGCGTCCTCGCTGCCGTCCAGCGTCAGGAAGATGCTGGAAATCGCCATCATCATACTGAAATAGTTCAGCATATAGGCGCGCAGCTTGTCCTGGGTGACCGGCAGGTCGTACACATTGACGGCGTTCATCATAATGCGGGTGACGCGCAGCTGCTGGTCAACACGCTTGATCATATTTTTTTCGTTGACGGACTGATCCTCGCGCCCGATGAAGTAGCGGTACAGGTCCAGATTCATGTAATAGATGGTCTGCACCTCGGGCAGGGGCTGGTAGACAAAGATATTGTCCACATAGAAGGTGTGCTTGGGCAGCTCCAGCTTGCAGGCGCGCAGCACCTCGGTGCGGTAGATGACGCTGTGCATCAGGATATTTTTGTTCTGCGGAAAATGCCCGATCTCCTGCCAGCCAAAGACGCGGTCCTCGGGCAGGATGCCCTTGTAGTCAACGACCAGCTGGGTGTTGTCGGCAACGTGTTCATACACATAGTTTGCCATGAGCAGGTCCAGGGGCTTTTCGTCGTTGAGGTGGGCGCGCAGCGTCGCCATGACCTGCTGCAGGGCGTCGGTGTCCAGCCAGTCGTCGGAGTCAACGACCTTGAAGTAGACACCGCGCGCGTTGCGAATGCCTTGGTTGACGCCCTCGCCGTGACCGCCGTTCTCCTGATGGATCACGCGGATGATGTCGGGGTATTTTTCGGCAAATTCGTCGGCAATGCGCCCGGTATCGTCCTTGGAGCCGTCGTCTACCAAAATGATCTCGGCTTCCTCACCGGCAGGCAGCAGGGTTTCCACGCAGTGGGACATATAGGCGGCCGAGTTGTAGCACGGCACGGTAAAAGTGATGAGTTTCATAACATTCTCCTTATTTTCAGCGCAAAGCGTTGTGAC
>CAKTAS010000037.1:0-14079 GCA_934529095.1 uncultured Gemmiger sp.
TGCCTCTGTAGCTCAGTCGGTAGAGCAGGGGACTGAAAATCCCCGTGTCATTGGTTCGATTCCGATCGGAGGCACCAAGTTCTTGTACGTTCTCTTAGAAAGAACGTACTTTTTATGCGGCCGTAGCTCATCTGGTAGAGCGCCACCTTGCCAAGGTGGAGGTAGCGAGTTCGAGCCTCGTCGGCCGCTCCAAAAAACAGTGAAACCGGCTCCTATGCCGGTTTTTCACTAATATGGTGACGTGGCCAAGTGGTAAGGCAAAGGTCTGCAAAACCTTCATTCACCAGTTCAAATCTGGTCGTCACCTCCACAACCGCTTTCAAGTGCAAGCTTGAAAGCGGTTTTTGTTTTGGGGGTTCTCCCCTGCTCCGGGCTGTCACCCCGCCCTACAGGACAATAAAAATAGGTTACGGCGTAGGGGCACAGCCGTCCCGGCAATGCGAACTAACGGGTAAACCGCACGGAACGGTCAAGACCGTTCCCTACAAACCTGCCGGAGGTTTGCAATCGTCCCATTCGTTTATTGACAAACTGAAAAAAGAGGGGAGCGCCCAACGGGCGCTCCCCACTTTTACCTATATTTCGGTAGCAATTATTTGAAATAGCGATCCAGCAGACCCTGCATACCGCGGCCGTGGCGGGCTTCGTCCTTTGCCATTTCATGGACGGTGTCGTGGATGGCGTCAAGGTTCAGCTCCTTCGCCTTCTTGGCAAGGTCCATCTTGCCGGCGCAGGCGCCGCACTCGGCGTCAACGCGCATCTGCAGGTTCTTCTTGGTGCTGTCGGTCACGACCTCACCCAGCAGCTCGGCAAACTTGGCGGCGTGCTCTGCCTCCTCAAAGGCGTAGCGCTTCCAAGCCTCGGCAATCTCGGGGTAGCCCTCGCGGTCAGCAACGCGGCTCATCGCCAGATACATACCGACCTCGCTGCACTCGCCCTGGAAGTTCTCGCGCAGACCCTGCACGATCTCCTCGGGGGCGTCCTTGCCCAGACCGACGACGTGTTCGGTGACGTAGGTGTTCTCTTTCTTTTCGATGAACTTAGAAGCCGGAGCCTTGCAGACCGGGCAGAAATCAGGAACAGAACCCTCGGCGATGTAGCCGCAAACGGTGCAAACATATTTAGTCATAGTGGTGCCTCCTGTTGATTGTTATCATATTTATAAGACAAATTCTTGTCTTTCTGCTTGTATTATACAGCACAATTTCCGCTGTGTCAATAGGTTTGCAAAATAAATTAGGAATAATTCTTAAAAATGCACGCGGCACTCCCCTGCCCCGGGCAATGCCTTGAACAGCGCCCGGCTTAAAACAAAGCTCAGGCTGCCCACGACCAGCCCCGCCGCCAGCAGCACGGGCGCATAGCCCAGCGCCATGGCGTCCGAAAGCAGCACCGCTGCGCCGCAAAGCTGCCCGATGTTGTGTGCCAGTGCGCCGCTGACGCAAAAAATATAGCCGCCGACACCGGGCAAAAGGCTCAGCGCCAGCAATACCGCCAGCGACAGCCCGCCGCCGCAAAGCGACAAAAACCCTGCCGTGGCGCCGCGCGTCAGCAGGGCGAACAACGCCTTTAACAGGACCAGCGCGGCGGCGTCGCGGCGGCGCACAAACAGCAGCGCATACATAACGACCAGATTGGCAAGCCCTAACTTCATGGCGGGCATCAGCCCCAAAAGCGGCGTGACCAGACTTTCTAAATAGGAAAGCGCTATGGCAAGCGCAAACAGCATACCGGTGCGTGCCACGGTGCGGGCGGTGCGGTTTCTCAATGCAAACGAACCTTTCTTGTTACCTTCTATCTTGAGTTTACGGCAGTTGCCCCGCAAAGTCAAGCGCGCGGCGCAAAGCACAAAAAATTTACATTCTCCGCGCCGCGACATTCGACCAAAACGGCTTGAAATACCGCACAAAATAGTGTATTCTAATAGTGTGCAGAGCTGCCCCGCCCGCGCGGCAGCCTGCCGTTACTAAATACAAAAGGAGAATTCTCTTTTATGAAAAAACTGCTTTCTGTTGCCTTGTGCGCATTGCTTTTGACCGGCTGCGGCGGTGCCGCCGCTTCCTCCGCCGGCAGTGAGTCTGCCCCCGCTTCTTCCGCTGTGAGCAGCGAGTCCGCTTCCTCGGACGCTGCGCAGGACAGCGCCCCGGCTGCCGAAGCCGTCGATCTGGACGGCATCGTCGCCGCGCTGGAGGCTGTCAACCCCATCGCCAACCCCCGCGCGCTGGACGATTTCTCGGTGCAGAACGAGCTGCTGCTGACGATGGACAACATCGAAGCCTACAAGGGCGATGTGACCAACGATCAGGCGGACTGCGGCTTGGTATTTGCCGTGCAGGCAAAGCCCGGCAAGGTCGCTGACGTGGAGGCGGAGCTGAACGCCTACAAGGACAGCTTGGCGGCCAACGACCTGTACGCCGAATTTGCCGACAAGGTCGCCCAGGCCAAGGATGCCCGCATCGTAAGCAAGGGCGACTGTGTGGTGCTGGTGATCGCCGGTGTGGGCGGTCCCGACTACGCGGACATTGACACCGCCATTGCCGCTGCCCTGAACTGAACCTGAGCCGTAACAAGGCCGCTGCCCTACGGCAGCGGTCTTGTTTTTTACGATTTTCAAAAGAGGAGAGCCTAGCATGGTTTTTAACAGTGTTGTGTTTTTGTTCGGCTTTTTGCCGCTGGCGCTGCTTTTGTATTATCTGGTGCCCGGCAGGCTGAAAAACGCCGTGCTGCTGCTGGAAAGCCTTGCCTTTTACTGCTGGACCGGGGTGCAGTATCTGCCGCTGATTGCGTTTCTGGTGGTATTCAACTACATCTGGGGCGTGCTGGAGGAGCTGCTTACCCGGCGGCGTCCCCTGCTGCTGACGATATCGGTGCTGGTCAATCTGGCGGCGCTGGTGTATTTTAAATATGCGAACTTCTTGATCGACAGCCTGAACAGCATCGCGCAGCTGGGCATTGCCCGGCTGGATGTCGGTGCCGTGCTGCCGCTGGGCATCAGCTACTATATTTTTAAGATCATCAGCTATCAGGCGGATATCTGCAGCGAAAAGATCAAGGCGGAAAAAGACCCCGTGACCTTTGCCGCCTATGTGCTGTTTTTCCCGCAATTGATCGTGGGACCCATCATCAAATACCGCGATATGGCGCCGCAGCTGCACAACACCCGCGACCGCTGCACTGCCGCGCTGGCACAGACCGGCTGCGAGCTGTTTGTTTTCGGCTTGGCGCAAAAGGTCATTCTGGCGGATTCTATCGGCGCTTTGTGGAGCGACATCATCGGCACGGGCGGCGTGGGGCTGGCGCAGGTTTCCACCCCGCTGGCGTGGCTGGGCATTCTGGCGTATTCCCTGCAGCTGTATCTGGACTTTGCGGGCTTCAGCGCGATGAGCAACGGTCTTGCCGCCATGCTGGGCTTTGAATGCGCCGCCAACTTTGATCTGCCGTACATTTCGGGCAGCATTACGGAATTCTGGCGCCGGTGGCATATTTCGCTGTCGGGCTGGTTCCGGGAGTATATCTATATCCCGCTGGGCGGCAACCGCAAGGGCGCTGCCCGCCAGATGCTGAATATGCTGGCCGTGTGGGCAGCCACCGGCATCTGGCACGGCGCAAGCTGGAACTTTATTGTGTGGGGGCTGTACTACTTTGTGCTGCTGGCGGTGGAAAAGCAATTTTTGCTGCCGTACCTCAAAAAGGGGCGTGTCTGGCCGCACCTGTACACCCTGTTCTTTGTGGTGGTGGGCTGGGGCATTTTTACCGCCAACCAGCCCGGCGCACCGCTGGGGCTTTTGCTGCAAAAGCTGTTTGTGCCGCAGGGGGGCATTTCGGCGGTGTATTATCTGCGCAACTACGGCGTATTTTTGCTGCTGGGCTGCGTGTTTTCCTCGGCTTTGCCGCGCAAACTCTGGCAAAAGCTGGAACGCTGCACCCCGGTGCGGCTGGTGCTGTTTGCCGCCGTTGCGCTGCTGAGTGTGGCGTATGTGGTGGCTGCCACCAACGCCACGGCGCTGTATGCCAATTTCTGAAAGGAGGGTACCCTGTATGGAAAATACGATCTACCGCAAAAATGCGGGCAAAAAACGGGGGTATCCCCTGTTGGCGCTCTCGGCAGTGCTGTTGTTCGGCTTTGCCGCTGTAAACCTTGTCTGCCCGAAGCGCAGCCTGCTGGAGCTGGAAAACCGCAAGGCGGCGGCGCTGCCGGCGTTCCGCATACAGGATGTGCTGGACGGCAGCTGGCAGGCGGGGCTGGGGCGCTGGATGCAGGATCAAATCGCTTTGCGCGATATCTGGGTAAACACCCAGCGCGCCGTGGACGAAACGCTGTTTGCCAAGGTGGAGGAAAACGGCATCTTGCTGGGCAAGGAGCATTGGATGTTTACCAAGCTGTTCACCGTGGGGGATGCCGCCCAAAAGCAGCTGGACAAAAACGTGCAGGCGGTCAGCGATTTTGCCGCCGCCCACCCCGGCAAGGTGAGCTTTCTGCTGGCACCCTCGGCAAGCGTGATCTACCCCGAAATGCTGCCTGCCGGTGCGCCGATGGCGGACGAGAACGCCATGCTGGACGATATTTTTGCCGCTGTTTCCCAAAATGCACAGGTCATTGACCTGCGCGAAACCTTTACCGCCGACAAGCAGGAGTACCTGTATTTTAAGACCGACCACCACTGGACGACCCACGGCGCTTACCGCGCGTATGAGCAGTTCTGCCGCCAAAAGGGGCTGACCCCCTTTGACACCGCCGCCCACGAGGCGGTGACCGTGCCGGATTTTCAGGGTACGCACTATTCCGCCACGCGGCTGTGGAATGTGGAAAACGACGAGATCGTCTACTATCCCCTGCCCAACCGGATGACGATTTTCAGCATTGTGGGCGAGGCGCAGTACGAGCCGCAGACCACCGAAACCCTGATCAACACCGAAAAATTTACCGCGCGGGATAAGTACGCCGCCTTTTTGGACGGCAACAACGGCTATTCCGAAATTGAGGGCAGCGGCAAGGGCAGCATTCTGGTGGTGAAGGACAGCTACGCCAACAGCTTTGTGCCGTACCTGACCGCCAACTACAAGAAGATCGGCGTGGTGGATTTCCGCAATTTCAAGTACGGGCTGGATTCCACGATCGAAAAAGAGGGCTACGATGAGGTGCTGATCTTGTACAACTTCCAGACCTTTATCAGCGATGCCAACCTGATCTATATCACACGACCCACTACGATACAATAATCAGCCTTGGGGGCTGCGGCTTGTCCGCAGCCCCTGTTTTGTTGGCGCATTGCCGCCAGAACGAAAAATGGTAGAGGTCTGCCCCGGCGGCGGCTGCATCGCTGCACAGCGCCCCGTAGGCGGCGCACAGGGCGCCCGAGAGCGCATCGGCGGCATCCTGCCCGGCGGCGGGCGCAAGGCTTTGCAGCTGCGTATCGCGCAGGTAGAGGTACAGCGTTTCGCCGTCGCAGACAAGGTTGGTCTTGGCGTTTACGATATAGGTGCCGAAGCGGCAGCGCAGCGCCCCGGCGTGTCCCGCCAGCACCGCCGCCAGCTGCGCCTGCAGGGGCGGCTCGTACAGGACGGCGGCATCGGGGGTCAGCAGCTGCATGGCGTAGCCCTCGGGGCGAAATACCGGGATGATAAACCCCGCATCGCTGCTGAAAAGCTGCTGCAAGCCGAAATGCAGCCGGTCCTGCCGCAGCGTCTTTTGCATAGCGGGCAAAAGCGCGGCGGGGTCAGCGTCCTGCTCACCCACAAGAAAGAGCGCAATTTCCGGCGCGGGGGCGGCGCGGTCATACAGCAGCGCCCCCAGCTGCCGCGCCTGCTGCCAAGTGGAGCTGTCGGGAAAGGCTGCCAGCTCCAGATGCCCGTAAAAGACCTCGCCGGGCAGTGCCTGTTCGGCGGCAGAAAGCGCCTGTGCGGGCGTTGCGGCGGTCGCGGTGGTGGCGGTGCAGGCATCGGCGGTGTCGCTCGCAGGATCGGCGGTCAGCAGGGTGGCGGCGTAGCCGCGGCCCTGTTTTTGCCAGAACACCGCCCGCACGATGGCGCGCTGCGAAAGTGCCGTGCCCCCGCAGCCGCAGAGCAGCAGCACCGCTATCAGCGGGGCGAACCTTTTTTGCATAGAGAAACCAACCCTCCTCCCGCAATGACGGTGCCGACCAGCAGCCAGCACAGGGTGCTGCGCAGCCGAAAGACCGCCGTCAATTCCAGCTTGCGAAATACCACGCACAGAAACCAAACCCCGCCGATAAACAGCGGAAAATGACGCAGCGGCGTTGCATTTTTGCGTTCCTTGCCGCCTGCCAGCCGGGTGACGGCATACAGGTACAGCGCAATTTTGAGCGTGACGGCGGTTACCCACATCGCAAGCTGCAGCCAGTCCAGCCGGTGAAAGACCGAAATTCCCCCGCTGCGTGCGGCGGCGTGCAGCGGGTCTGCCTGCCGGAACATCGCATCGCCGTAAAACAGCGCCAGCAAAAAATGTGCGCCGACATCCGCCCCCAGCGCCCATGCCGCCAGCCTGCCCGCCGTGCGGGGGTTCGGCTTTTGCGGTGCGGCGCAAAGCGCGGGCAGCAGGTATTCGGGGTAAAGGGTCAGCTGGTCGGCGGCGGCTGCCCCCAGCTGCGGCAGCGTGAGCGGATGCGCCGACAGATTGGGCAGGCGCAGAAACGGCGCGGCGGACACAAGCAGCAGCACCCCGGTCCCCACCGAACCGCACAGGACGGCATAGGCACATTGCGACAACGCCGAACCCCGGCGCAGGTACAAAACCGGCAGCAGCAGCAAAAGGCAGACGGCGGACAGCCGGATGCTGCCGGGATACAGCCGCTGTAAGAGCGCCGCGAGGCGCAGAATTTCCAACACGCAGGAGAAAACCAGCAGCGCCGCCAAGGGCAGGGCGGCAGCCCGCCCGACCCCGGGCTGCGCAAAGCCGCGCGCAAACAGCCCGCTTGCTGCCGCCAGCACCGGCACGCAGAGCAGCGCTGCAAAAAAGCCCGCGCGCGGTTCGTAGGCGGTCTGGCTGCGCAGCAGAACGTTGGACAAAAGCCCCATCAGCAGGGCGGCGGATAGATCCGGTGCCTCACGCTTCATCGCGCCCGATCACCTCCCCTGCCCGCGCCAGCCTTGACCAGATGCTGCGCACAAAGCCGTCCCGCCACGCGGCGGGTCCCGGCGGCATCAGCGGATAGAGATAGTCATAGCCGAAGGGTTCGCTGCCGCACGCCATTGCCAGCACCGTGACGGCAGCAGCGGCAAGCCCCGGCACCCCAAAGCAGCCCGCCAGCACAATGACCGCGAAGCGGAACAAGATCGTCTGCTCGTACAGGGACGGCACCGCCAGCGTGGCGATGGTGGCGGCGGCTGCCGTGATCAGAATGGGTACGCTGAGGATGCCCGCCGACACGGCGGTTTCGCCCAGGATCAGCGCCCCCACCAAGCTGACCGTGTGGCTGATGGACTGCGGTGCGCGCAGACCCGCCTCGCGCACGATCTCCAGCAGCAGGGTCACGCCCAGCATTTCCAGCATAGGCGGCAAAGGGGTCGCCTGCTCGCCCTGCGCCAGCTTTGCCAAAAGCTGCAGCGGGATGATCTCCGGCGTGAACGCCACGGACATCACATACAGCCCCGGCGCGAACACCGCCAGCAGAAAGGCAAGGTATTTCAGCAGGCGAATCAGCCCGGCGAACACCGCGCCGGAGGAATAGTCGTCCAGACATTCAAAATGCTCGGCAAAAAAGCCGGGTACCACCAGCGCATAGGGGCTGCCCGCCACCAGCACCGCCAGCTTGCCCTCACACAGGCGGGCGCAGACGGTGGCGGGGCGCTCGGTGTAGGCGGCAGCCGGGAACAGGTTCAGCTTGTCCTGCTTGAAAAAGGACGCAAAATAGGCGCTGTCCAGCAGGATGGGGATTTCAATTTCTGCCAGCTTTTGCCGCAGAGCGTCCACCAGCTCGGGCGGGGCGAGGGTGCGGTCATAGCAAAGGCAGTATTCAGTCTTGGCGCGGCAGCGGGCGGTGGCGATCTCCGCCACCAGCGTGCCGCTGCGGAACTGCCGCCGCAGCAGCGAAAGATTGCTGCGCAGATGCTCGGTAAAGGCGTCCTGCGCCCCGCGCAGATTGCCCTCCCCCAATGGGGTGCCCACGCTGCGCCCGGGCATATCCTGCGTGGAAAGCACGACCGCCCCGGCAAAGCCCTCGATAAACAAAAGCGTCATACCGTTGCTTAAAAACGCGGCGGCAGACTGCCAGTCCTCGGCGGGCGACGGCTCGGCGGGGATGCGGCTTTGCTGCAAAAGGTAGCGGCACAGCCCTGCCCCGCCCTGCCAGACGGCGGGGTCGCGATCCAGCATATCCAAGGCAAGGCGGCACAGGCGCTCGGCGCTGGAAACGCCGGTGAACATCGCCACAGCGCAGCAGATGCCGCTGATTTGCAGCGGTTTTGTATAAAAGTCATCCGAGGCGGCAAAATTGTTTTGCAGATACGCAAGGTTTTCCTGCAGGGACGCGCTGATTTTTTGTGGCATTGGCAAACCCTCCCGGGCATAGTGTGACCCGGCGGGCGCAAATTATGAGGGGGCTTACGGTGTTTTCTTTGCTGTTTCGTACGATCGTGCTGTATGCGGCGGTGGTGACGGCGATGCGGTGTATGGGCAAGCGGCAGCTGGGGCAGCTGCAGCCCGGCGAGCTGGTGACGACCTTTTTGCTTTCCAACGTTGCCACCATCTGCATTGATGAGCCGGACCTGCCGCTGCTGGCGGGGCTGGTGCCGATTTTTCTCTTGGCGGCGCTGGAAATCTTGCACGCGGCGGCATCGTGGCGGTGGCCGCGTTACACGCGGGTGTTGTTCGGCAAGCCCGTTACCGTCATTTTGCGGGGCGAGGTGCAGCAGGACAGCCTGGAGAAGCTGCGCATCAGCGGGCGCGACTTGGCGGAGGCGCTGCGCGGGCAAAAAATCGATACCCCCGCGCGGGTGCTGTGGGCGGTCATGGAGCCGGGCGGGCGGCTGAACGCCGTACCCTATGCCCGGGGCGGCGAGCCGCCGCCCTACCTGCCCGTTTTGCTGGACGGCGTTGTGTACGAGGATTGTCTGCGCGCGCTGGGCAGGGACAGGGGCTGGCTTGCGCAGGTCTTGAACGCGCACGGGATGGCGCAAAGCGGGGTGCTGATGCTGTACGATAACGGGCAGGACACGCTGCTGGTTGCCCGAAGGGAGGAAAAGCAATGAAGCGCAGTCTATCGGCACTTTTGCTGTTGGCGGGGCTGGTGGCGGCGCTGGGCGCGGCGGGGATGTATCTCGGGCAAAGCACGGCGCGGGTGGATGCGGTGCTGCAGGTCGCCTGTGTCCTTGCGCAAAACGGGCAATACAAAACCTCCGCCGCCGCTTACAGAGAAGCGGCGGCGGAGGCGGAACATTCTATGCGGTTGTGGGGGCTGCTGGTGCGCCGCAACACCTTGGAGGCGCTGGGGCAAACGCTGGCTTGCCTGCCGGGTTACGCACGGCAGGAAAACCTTGCCGACCTTTGGGTGGAAACCGCCCGCGCAAGATGCCAGCTGCGGCAGATTACCGCATCATTTTTCGGCAGCTTTTGAGCGGTTATCCAGCATATCCTTCAGCTCTTCCATAAAGGTGTTGACATCGCTGAACTGGCGGTAGACCGATGCAAAGCGCACATAGGCGACATCGTCCATCTTTTTCAGCTCCTGCATGGCAAGGTCGCCGATCTTGATGGAAAGCACCTCGCGGTCGTAGGAGTTGAGCAGCTGCTGCTCGATGCGTTCGACGGCCTCGTCCAGCTGCTGGTAGCTCACGGGGCGCTTCTGGCAGGCGCGCAGCATACCGTTGAGCAGCTTCTGCCGGTCAAAGACTTCGCGGGATTTATCCTTCTTGACCACCATCAAAGGCACCGTTTCCACGATCTCGTAGGTGGTAAAGCGCTTTTTGCAGTTCAGGCACTCGCGGCGGCGGCGGATACGTTCGCCGTCCTCCGTGGGGCGCGAGTCAATGACCTTGGAGTCAACCTCGCCGCAGTAGGGGCATTTCATAAGCGGAAACCTCCTTGCCGAAGCGTCAATTCTTCTTGCCGGCAGCCTTCTTGCGCTGCTTCCAGTCGACCCACAGCGGGGTGGCGATGCAGATGGTGCTGTACACACCGCTGATCATACCGAACAGCAGCGGGAACGCGAAGGTGTAGATGCTGTCCAGACGGTAGACGATGGACACCGCGCAGACGACACCCAAGGCGCAGCAGGTGGTGATGGTGGTCATCAAGGAGCGGGAGAAGCTCTGGTTGATGGACAGGTTGACCAGCTCCGGCAGGCTGAGCTGCTTCTTGCTGTACAGGGCGCTGTTCTCGCGGATACGGTCGTAGATAACGACGGTATCGTTGATGGAGTAGCCCAGGATGGTCAGCATGGCGGCAATGAAGTTGCCGTTCAGGGGGATGCGCAGGATGACAAACACGCCGAACACCACAAACAGGTCGTGCAGCAGCGCCACAACGGCGGTGGCGCCTGCCTTGAAGCCGCCGATGCGGCGGAAACGGTAGGCGACGTACAGCATGATCAGCACGCAGGCGGCGACCAGCGCGACAACGCTCTTGAGCAGGAATTCCTTGCCGATGGTGGCATCGACGTTGCTGACTTCATTCTGGGTGAAGGCGTTATCGGGGAACTGCTCGTTCAGGGTGGTCAGCAGGTTGTCCAGCTGCTCGGTGGTCAGGGTCTGGCTGCCGGGCAGGGTGACGGTCAGGGTCTGGCTGCCGGAAATGTCGGAGCCGGTCTGCAAGGTCAGGTTGGACTGGTCCAGCTCCCCGCTGATGGTGGACTTGAGGGCATTGAGGTCAGCCTCGCCCTGATACGCCAAGGTGACCATGGAGCCGCCCTTGAACTCGACGTCCATATGCACGCCGAACACGCCGCAGAACACCAGCACCACGGCGATCAGCGCGCAGGAGAAGCCGTAGAACTTCTTGCGGTTGGGGATGAAGCGGATCGCCGGGGTCTTGTAGTCGGCACCGCCCTGCTTTTTGCCGCCGTACAGCACGGGGCTGCGCAGCGCCGTGCAATGGATGGCACCGCGGATCATCACGCGGGTGGCACCCACGCCGAACACGAAGTTCAGCAGAACGCTGGTCAGCAGGGTGAAGCCGAAGGAGTAGATGGTGCCGGCGGTGGAGGGTCCGAACCACCAGAAGATGGGGTTAAAGACCTTTGCCCAGAAGCCGTCGGTGGGACCAAAGGCGCCCATCAGCAGGGCGGCCACGATAACGATGGTAACGTTGCCGTCGATGATGGGGGTAAGACCCATCTTGAAACCGCTGCTGACAGCGCCGTCCAGCGTCTTGTTTTTGGCAAGCTCTTCCTTGATGCGCTCGGCGGTGATGACGTTGGCGTCAACGCCCATACCGATGCCCAAAATGATACCGGCAATGCCGGGCAGGGTCAGGGTGGAGCCGCTGAACGCCGGGAAATAACCGGACACGACCGCCAGCGTGGCAGCGACCTGACCCGCCAGAGAGATGACGGCGATGGTGCCGGGCAGACGGTAGCGGGCGATCATCAGCACCGCGACGATGATAAAGGCGATGATACCCGCCAGCACCATGACCTCAAGGCTCTTGGCGCCCAAGGTGGGGCTGATGGTGGAGTAGCTTTCGGCAGACAGGGCAAAGGGCAGAGAGCCGGAGTTGATCTGGTTCGCCAGCGAGGAAGCGCTGTCCTGCGTGAAGTTGCCCTTGATGATGGCTTCGCCGTTGGTGATGGCCTCGTTGACGGTGGCAACGGAGATGCTCTCGTCATCGAGCCAGATGGAGATGGGGGTGCTGCCGCCCGCCAGCTCGGTGGTGGCGTCCGCAAAAGCGGCGGAGCCTTGGGTGCTGAAGCGCAGCTGAACGACCCAGCCCTCGGTTTCGTTGTAGCCGACGGTGGCGGAAGTCACGTCGTCGCCGCTGAGGATCTCCTCGCCGTCGGCGGTGGAGCCTTTGCGGAATACCATCTTGGCAGTGGTGCCGATCTCGTCAATGGCGGTCTGGGGGTTGAAGTCAGACTCGCCGGTTTTCCACGGAAAACGAACGATGATACGGTCTTTGTTGGTGTCGGTGTAGCTTTCGTAATCGGTGATGCCAAGACCCACCAGACGGTCCTCGATAACCGTTTTGGCGGCAGAAAGCTGCTCATCGGTGGCGTCCACGTCGTTCGCGGGCATAAAGGTGACATCCACGCCGCCGCGGATATCAATGCCGAAACGGATGTCGGATGCACCCTTGACGTAGGTGTTTTTGGTGTCGCCGTACTGATAGCTGACACCGAGGATCGCAGTCAGGGAAAATACCACGATCAGAATTGCCACGACGAATAGCGGCCATGACTTCCCTTTTTTGTTCATAGAAACCTCCAAAAAACTTGCCCGCGCCTGCGGGCGGGATTATATTATAGGCAGCGCCGCAGTAAGAACCGCGGTGCTGCTTAAAGCAAGGGGTCACTGCTTGTCTGCCAGCAGCTTTTCCACAACCGCCAGACGCACGCAGACACACAGCAGCGCCGAAGCGGTTTCGACCTCATCCAGACTCGGATAGGTGGGCGCAATGCGCAGGTGAGAATCCTCCGGGTCCTTGTGGTAGGGGTAGGCGGAGCCTGCGCCGGTCAGGGTCAGACCGCATTCCTTGCACAGGGCGGCAACGCGCTTGGCGCAGCCGGGCAGCACATACAGGCTGATAAAGTAACCGCCCTTGGGGTTGGTCCAGTGGGCAATATCGCCGCAGGGGGTCAGCTCGGTGGCAAACGCGGTCTTGACGGCGTCAAAGCAGGGCACCAGACGGCGGCGATGCTTCGCCATATGCGCCAGCACGCCCTGCTTGTCCTTCAAAAAGCGGACGTGGCGCAGCTGGTTCATCTTGTCGTAGCTGATGATCATCGTCGAGAAGCGGCGGCAGATGTATTTCATGGAATTTTCGCTGCAGGCGATCGCGGACACACCCGCACCCGGGAAGGTGATCTTGCTGGTGGAGGTGAACATAAACACGCGATCCTCGGTGCCGTACTTTTTGGCTTCGTTCAGCAGCACGGGCGTTTCGATGATCTGCTCGGTCAGGTGGTGGACGATGTAAGCCTCATCCCAGAAAATCTTGAAGTCGGGCGCAGCGGTTTTCATGGCGGCAAAGCGGCGGATGGTTTCGTCGCTGTAGGTGTAGCCGTCGGGGTTGGAATACTGCGGCACGCACCAGATGCCCTTGATGGTATCGTCCTCGGCCACGAGCTTTTCGATCTTATCCATATCGGGACCGGACTCGGACATGGGGATGTTGATCATCTCAAAGCCGAGATCCTCGGTGATGGCAAAGTGGCGGTCATAGCCGGGTACCGGGCAAAGGAACTTGCGCTTTTCGACCTGCGACCACGGGCAGGGCGAATCCTGAAAGCCGAAGATATAGCCGATGGTCACAAGGTTGTACATCAGCTGCAGGCTGGAGTTGCCGCCCACAAAAATTTCGTTGGCGGTCACGCCCATCACGTCGGCAAACAGCTTGCGGGCCTCGTCCAGCCCCTCCAGATTGCCGTAGTTGCGCGCATCGGTGCCTTCATCGGTGGTGTAATCGTCCATCTTCAAAAGGTCCATTGCCAGATCCATCTGGTGAGGACCGGGCTTGCCGCGCGCCATATTCAGGTTAAGACCCATCGCCTGGTACTTTTTGTACGCAGATTCCAGCGCGGTCTTTTCGGCGGTAAGCTCATCGACATTCATTGCAAAATAGTCAGCCATTTTCCATTTCCCCCTGTTTGTTTTTTTGCCGTTATGCGTCCCCTCTATTTAGACGCATACAAAGGCATACACTACATTATATACGATATGCGGAAAATAAACAAGCGCTTTTTGCCATATTTTTCCAAGGAAACACAAAAAACCGCCCTTTCCCAAAGGAAAGAGCGGGCTGTATGCCGCCGACCGGGATCGAACCGGTACGATGTCTCCACCGAGGGATTTTAAGTCCCTTGCGTCTGCCAGTTCCGCCACGGCGGCATAACAGATATATTGTAGCGCAACCGCCGCAAATTGTCAATGGCAAACACGTTGCGAAACCGCGCGGTTTGTGGTAAAATA
>CAKTAS010000038.1:0-13407 GCA_934529095.1 uncultured Gemmiger sp.
TGCTCAGGCAAACGGGGCTTTTTTCGTGGTATTTTATCCCAAAAGCTGCTTGGCGACGTCGGCGCTTGCCTTGGCGTCCTTGCAGTAGTAGTCGGCGCCGATCATCTTGGCGTAGTCGGGGGTCAGCACCGCGCCGCCCACCATGACCTTGCAGTCCAGCCCGGCGGCGTGCAGGGCTTCGATGGTTGCCTGCATATTGGGTACGGTGGTGGTCATCAGGGCGGAAAGCCCCACCAGCTTGGCACCGGTGCGCTGCACGGCTTCGACCACGCGCTCGGGGGCGACATCGCGCCCAAGGTCTAAAACGTCATAGCCGTAGTTTTCCAGAATGACGCGCACAATGTTTTTGCCGATGTCGTGTACATCGCCCTTGACGGTGGCAATGACGATGCGCCCCTTGCTGCCGGTCGCCTGACCGGAGGCGGCGATTTTTGCCTTGATGGCTTCAAACGCCGCCTGTGCGGCGGTGGCGGCCTGCAGCAGCTGCGGCAGAAAGACGCTGCCTTTTTCAAAGCCGTCGCCCACGGCGTCCAGCGCCGGGATCAGCGAGGTGTTGACGACCTCCAGCGGGTCGTGCAGCAGCAGGGCGGCATCAGCGGCGGTTTTCGCCTCCGCCTTCAAGCCCCGGCGCACAGCATCGTACAGGGCGTCGCTGCTTTGGGGGGTTCCCGGCTGCGGTGCGGCGGTCTTGAGCGTCTGGGTGGTTTGCAGCTGCACGTCGGCGTAGGCTGCCACATAATCCGCGCTTTGCGCGTCCTGTGCGGTCAGCACGCGGTAGGCACGCACGGCTGCCATCATTTCGGGGGTGTTGGGGTTCATGATTGCCAGATCCAGCCCGGCAGACATCGCCATCGTCAAAAACGTGGTGTTCAGGTACCCGCGGCAGGGCAAGCCAAAGCTGATGTTGGACACACCCAGCACCGTGCGCACGCCCAGCTCCCGCTTGCAGCGGGCAAGGGCTGCCAGTGTCTGGGCGGCACCCTCCTGCTGGGCGCTGGCGGTCAGGGTCAGGCAGTCAATGTAGATATCCTCGTTGGGGATGCCTGCCGCGTTGGCGGCGGCGGTGATTTTTTGGGCAATGGCAAAGCGCCCCTCGGCTGTCGGGGGGATGCCTTTTTCGTCCAGGGTCAAGCCGACGACGGCAGCACCGTATTTTTTGCACAGCGGCAAAATGGCGTCCAGCACCTTTTGCTCGCCGTTGACCGAGTTGACGATGGGCTTGCCGTTGTAGATGCGCAGCGCCCGCGCAAGGGCGGCGGGGTCGGTGGAATCCAGCTGCAGGGGCAGGTCGGTGACCGCCTGCAGCTCTTGGACAAGATGCTCCAGCGTGGCGGCTTCGTCAATGCCGGGCAGACCCGCGTTGACGTCCAGCACCTGAGCGCCCGCCTCGGCTTGGGCGACTGCCTGCGCGCAGGGGTAGGCGCTGTCGCCGTCGCGCAGGGCTTGCTGCAGGCGTTTTTTGCCGGTGGGGTTGATGCGCTCGCCCACCACGGTGATGCCCTGCACGTCCACAAAACGCACGGGGGTACACAGGCTGCTGCGGCGCACGGGAATCTTGTCCGCGGGGGTATGTGCGGCAAAGGCATCGCGCAGCGCCGCAATAAAGGCGGGGGTCGTGCCGCAGCAGCCGCCCAGCATCGAGATGCCGGTGGCGGCGTACTCCTGCATTTCGGCGGCAAATTCGGCAGCGTTCAGGTTGTAGCTGCCGTCCGGGTTGGGCAGCCCCGCGTTGGGCTTGACAAACACCGGCACCCCGGCGGGTACGCTGCGGCACAGCCGCTTGGCAAAGGGCAGAATTTCCTTGGGACCCAGCGAGCAGTTGATGCCCACGGCGTCCGCTCCCAGCCCCACGGCGGTGACGGCGTAGCTTTCCACAGTGCAGCCCGTAAAGGTGCGCCCGCGCGCTTCAAAGCTCATCGAGGTGAACACCGGCAGGGTGCAGTTTTCCTTGGCGGCAAGGATGGCGGCCTTCAATTCGTACAGGTCGGTCATGGTTTCCAGAAACACCAAGTCCGCCCCTGCCTCGGCACCCAGCCGGATGACCTCGGCAAAGCGGTCATAGGCATCGGCAAAGGCAAGCGTCCCGGCGGGGGCAAGCAGCTCACCCAAGGGTCCGATATCCAGCCCCACAAGCGCGCCGGTTTCCTGGGCAGCGGTGCGGGCGCAGGCAAGGGATGCCTGTAGGACCTGCTGCAGGGTATAGCCGCAGCCCGCCAGCTTTTTGGTGTTGGCGCCAAAGGTGTTGGCAAGCAGGATGTCCGCCCCGGCGGCGGCATAGTCGCGGTGGATGGCGGTCAGGGTGTCGGGCATGGTCAGGGCGGCAAGCTCCGGTTTTTCGCCGGGCTGCAGTCCGCGGCTTTGCAGCTGCGTACCCATACCGCCGTCCAGCAGCACAAAGCGGCGGCGGTCAAAAACTTCACGAATCTGCACAGGTGATCCCCCTCTTGCGGTAAGCACATTTTTTTTGCAGGTGGCAGGTGGCACAACCCGCGCGATACCCCGTTACCGGGTGATCGGCGGCACCTAAAATGGCTGTGGTGCTTTTGCGCGGCGAAAGCAGATGCTGCTCGGTGACTGCCAGCCCGCACCCGCGCACGGTGTCGATGGCAAGGCAGAGTTCATCGTTCAGCGCAAGCGGGCAGTCGCCGTAGCCGGGGGCATAGCGCCCGGTCAGGTACAGCCCGCGCTGCTGCAGAAAGTACGCCCGCTGCTCCGCTTCCAGCGCATCGCAGACCTGCTCCAGCAGCACCGACGCCATAGCGTCGGCGGCGGTTGCCAGCGCAATGTCCGAAAGCTCCAGCCGGCGCAGCAGCTTGTCCAGCTCGCCGCCCAAGGTGGCGGCCATCAGCAGTACATGGCTGCATCCTTCGAGATGGCGGCGCAGGTCATTCCCCTGCCCTTCTGTCGGCAGGGCGCTGCGGGGCAAAAGCCGCAGCGCGGCGCGGGGCGTGGCGGCATCCAGCACCAGTGCCTCCGCCTTGTCCAAAAGGGCGGTGGCGGCGGCATCGGGCTGCCAGCCCGCCGCACCCATATAGCGCAGGGCGGTGGCGCGGTCAATGACCGCAGGCTTCGGGCGCTGCATTACAGCAGATCCTTGATGCCGTCGTAAATTTTTTCTGCCACGGCGGCATCGTTCATAGCGTACAGGTGGACACCGTCGGCGCCGCCCTCGATCAGGTCGCGCAGCTGGCGCACGGCGTAGTCGATGCCCGCATCGTACAGGGCGGCGGGGTCGTCCTGCCAGCGGGAGATCATACGGGTAAACTCCGACGGCAGGCTGGCGGAGGAAAGCGCCACCGTGCGCTCGATCTGATTGCGCTTGACGATGGGCATCACACCGGCGGAAATGGGCAGGGTGACCCCGGCGCGGCGCGCCAGATTCAGAAAACGGTAAAAGCAGGTGTTGTCAAAGAACAGCTGGGTCAAAAGATGCTCTGCCCCGGCGCGCTGCTTGATGCAGAGGTTTTCCACATCCTTGCGCAGCGTTTCGCTTTCGGGGTGTCCCTCGGGGTAGCAAGCACCGTGAACCGAAAAATGCGGCTTTTTGTATTTAATAAAATGCGCAAGGTCGCTGGCGTGGGCGAAATCCGGGCTTTCGGGGCGGGTGGGGGTGCGGTCGCCGCGCAGCGCCAGCACGTCCCGCACGCCGATGGCATCCAGTTGGTTCAGCACCGCAGCGGCGGAGGCTTCGTCATTGCCCATGCAGATCAGGTGCGCCAAGGCGGGAATGTGCAGCTCGTTCTGAATAAAATCCGCCACGTCCACAGTGGAGACCCCGCCCGCCGAGCCGCCCGCGCCGAAGGTGACGCTGATAAAATCCGGGTGCAGCTTTTGCATGGCGGTCAGGGTGGTTTTCATCTTGTCCATCTGGGTGGTCTGTTTCGGGGGAAAGCACTCGATGGAAAAAACACAGCGTTTGGTTTGAAACATCTCGGTAATGGTCATAGCGTCCTCCCCGCACTCAGGCGGCTTCTTGTACGGAACTTGCCGTTGCAACGTCCAAATTCCCGTTGTTGTAGGTAAACATCAGTGTGCCGGAAACATCGGTGCGCCAAATTTCGGCACCGACGGCGGCAAAGCTTTGCAGGGCTTCGCGGTGGGGATGACCGTAGTCATTGTCCTGCCCGCAGCTGACCGCCACGGCGCGCGGGCATACAAGCTGCAAAAAGGCAAGCGTGTTGGAGGTGGAGGAACCGTGATGCCCTGCCTTGAACAGGTCTGCCCGCAGGGCGGTGCCGTAGGTGTCGCACAGAAGCTGCTCGACCTCTTTTTCGGCGTCGCCGGTGTCCAAAAAGCGGAACGACCCGGCGGCAAACATCGTGCAGAGCGAGGCATTGTTGACATTGGCGGTCAGCGCCGGGGCGGTTTCGTCAGGCAGAAGCCCGCCGTGCAAAACGGTCAGGCTGCCGCTGCCCAGCGGGTAGCTTTGCTCGTTCACGGCGGTGACAACGGCGGTACCCTGCCCTTCAGCAGCTTGCAGAATGCTACGCGGCCAGCCGGGCAGGTAAACGTCCGGCGCGGCGGGGACTTCCTCCGGTTGCCAGTACGGCAGCAGCAGGGTTTCCACGGGCAGCGCCTCCAGCACGGCACGCGCCCCGCCGGTGTGGTCGGCATGGGGATGGGTCAGCACAAGATAGCGCAGCGATTCAATGTCCAGCTCTTCTAGATCCGCCAGCAGGGTGTCGGCAGAATCGGCGGTGCCGGTGTCCAGCAGGCAGGCTTCGCCGTCCTGCAAAAGCAGCACCGCATCCCCCTGCCCCACGTCCAGCACCAGAACCGTCGTGCCGCCCTGCGGCGGCTGCGGCAGGGTGTCGGAGGTAAGCCCGGTCAGCCGGTAGAGGGAATCCCAGCTGTGGGTCCCCTCTATTATATAGGTAGCAATCAGCAGCACCGCAGCCAGCAACAGGGGTCGCCAGTGGCGGCGCAGCCGGTCAAAAACCGATGTGCGGTCAGGCTTCATCATAGTTTGCATTGAGCTTGCGCTCCTGCCATTGGGCGCGGGTGATCAGCACGGCGCGGGGCTTGGCACCCTCGTAAGGTCCGATGACTTTTTCCTGCTCCATCTGGTCCATAATGCGGGCGGCGCGGGCATAGCCCAGCTTGCAGCGGCGCTGCAGCAGGCTGGTGGACGCCTGCCCTGCCTCGATGACACATTCCACGGCTTGCTCAAACATCGGGTCCAGCGCACCGCCGCTCTCGCCGTCATCATCGCCGCCCTTCTTGCTGCCCTTTTCGGCAACGGCGCGGCGCTCCATTTCGGCGATCATTTCTTCGTCATACTGGGCGGAGGAGGTGGACTTGATAAAGCTCAGCACAGCGCCGATCTCTTCATCGGTGACAAAGGTGCCCTGTACGCGCACCGGCTTGGAGGCACCCACCGGCAGGAACAGCATATCGCCGTAGCCCAGCAGCTTTTCGGCACCGCCGGAATCCAGAATGGTGCGGCTGTCGATCTGGCTGGACACGGCAAAAGCAATGCGGCTGGGGATGTTGGCTTTGATCAGACCCGTGATAACGTCCACGCTGGGGCGCTGGGTGGCAACGATCAGGTGGATGCCGGCAGCACGCGCCTTTTGGGCGATGCGGCAGATGTAATCCTCGACTTCCTTGCCCGCAACCATCATCAGATCCGCCAACTCGTCAATGATAATGGCGATGTAGGGCAGATGTTCCAGCCCGGTCTGCGCTGCCAGCTTGTTGTAGGCTTTGATCTCGCGCACGTTGTTTTCGGCAAACAGCTTGTAGCGGCGCTCCATCTCGGCAACGCTGGCGCCCAAGGCACCGGCAGCTTTGCGCGGCTCGGTGACGACGGGCATCAAAAGATGCGGGATGCCGTTGTATTCGGCAAGCTCGACGACCTTGGGGTCGATCAAAATCAGCTTGACATCCTCGGGTCCCGAGCGGAACAGAAAGCTGATGATGATGGAGTTGACGCAGACGGATTTACCGCTGCCGGTGGAACCGGCGATCAGCAGGTGGGGCATTTTGCACAGGTCGGCGACCTGTGCGGTGCCGGCGATATCCTTGCCCAGCGCCATCGTCAGCGGGCTGCGCATATTGATGTAGTTCTGGCTTTCAAACACCGTGCGGATATTGACGGTGGAACGTATTTTATTGGGAACCTCAATGCCGACGGCGGGCTTGCCGGGGATGGGCGCTTCAATGCGGACACCGGCGGTGGCAAGGTTCAGCGCGATGTCATCGGCAAGGCTGGTGATGCGGCTGACCTTGATGCCCGCCTGCGGCTGCAGCTCGTACCGGGTGACCGAGGGACCGCGGCAGATGTCGAGCATGGTGGTTTTTACGCCGAAGCTGTCCAGCGTGTTGACCAGAATGTCGGCGTTTTTCTTCATCTCGCGGGCAGCGCCTGCCTCATCGTCCGCCTTGGTGGCGTTGAACAGGTTCAGCGAGGGGTAGCAGTAAGGCTCCGGCGGCTGCTCGTCCGAGGTCGGCAGACGCATAGCTTCGGGGGCTGCCTTGGCGGCGGACGGCGGGGTGTGTACGGGTGCCGAGGCAGAGTTGCCCACAGCGGTGCTGACGCGCAGCGCGGCGGCTTCACCGCCCTGCGGCACATAGAAGCTGTCCTCGGTGCCGGTGCGCGCAGGCTGTGCGGCGGGGGCTGCCGGGGCGGTGAAATCGTCCAGAACGTCGCTCAGCGGGCGACCGGACTGCCATGCGTCCTTGACGGCAAGGTTGGCGTCCGCAAAGCTGCCGCCCAGCGACGGGATGGCGGGCGCAGCGGCGGCGGCGCGCAGCGCATCGGGCAAAATTACGGTGGTGTCCCCCGGCACGCGCTCGGCGGCGGGTGCGGCAGCCACGGGCTGCAGGGGGGTGTCAAAGCTGTCGGCGGCATCGTCGGTGTCCAACTCCTGCGCGCCGTAGTAGGGCGCGTGACCGCTGACGGCGCGGTGGATCAGGGCGTCCAGCTCGTCGGCAGGCTCGGGCTGCGGTTCCGGCTCGGGCTGCAGCTTCAGCTCAAAATCTTCCTGCGGGGCGGGTGCAATCGGTGCGGGAGCAGGCGGCGCGGTGGGCGTGCGCAGGCTGCTGACGGCGGGCATCGACAGCGGGTCCATGCCGAAGGTGCCGCCGGGACCGATGCTGACCGGCTGCAGCGGGTCGTGCGCCACAGCGTCCTGCAGGGTCTTGTCGGTGGGCTGGGGGCCTAAATCGACATCAAAATCCGGGCGGCGCGCAGCGGGTGCGACCGGCGCGGGCGGCACGGGGGCTGCCCCGGCGGGGGACTTGTGCAGGTCCGCCATAACGTCGTAGGCCGGGTAATGCGGCTTGTCGGGCGCGATGGTCTGGGTCAGATTTTCGACGGTTTCTTCATCATTGCCGGCTTGAAAAAGCGGCGTGTCGTAGGCAGTTTCCTGCGCGGCGCGCTCGGCACGGAAGGCTTGCATTTTGTCATACTGCGCACCGATGAACTCCACCACATCCACGGGGGAAATGGCAAAAAAGAACATAAGACCGAGCATAAATACCAAGATAACCAGCACGTTGGACGCCGGGCGCCCAAACAGTGCCAGCAGCACGGCGCCCACCGGGGCGCCCAGCACGCCGCCCTCCCAGAAATAGGTGGACGCGCGGGTGTACAGCAGCTTGACAGCCTCCCACGCGCTGACGTTGGCAAGGTTCAGCCGGGAAAACACCACCGGCACCGCTGCGCAAAGCACGCCCATCAGCGAAACCTTGGCGGCAAATACGCCCACGCGGTAGCCGCTTGCCAGCAGGTATGCCAAATATAAAAGGAAGGGACCGACGAGATAGCTCATCAAACCAAAGATGCCGAAGTACCCTTCACGGAAGGCTTTCCAGAAATTTTGCCCCGGAACCAGCACAAACGCAACACAAAGCAGCCCCAGCCCTGCCAGCAAAATACTGGGCAAAAAGTTGGGGTTTTCTGCCCGGCGCTGGGCGCGGCGGGACGGCTGCTGGGTGCGCGCAGCACTGCTGCGGCTCTTGGAGGAAGCGGCAGAACGGGAGCGCGACGACGACGAGCTTGCCCGTTTTTTACTGCTTGACGTGGATTTTTTAGAACGAGATTGTGCCATAGTGTTGTGATACCCCTCTATAACAAACGCTGAAAATAAAGCCAAAGGGCTTTATGCAATATTCCTAATCATTTTATCACGGATGCGAGGGGATGTAAAGGGGGCGCGTGAGAGAGTTTGGAGTTGAGAGTTGAGAGTTAAGAGTTCAGAGTTAAGATAAGGTGTGCCAGCGGTGCTGGCACATCGATTTGTAAAAAGCCCTTTTGCGGGCAGTAATGTAGGGATGGGTCTTGACCCATCCGTACCGCTGGCTGCGCGCAGCGCATAAAATCGCGCCGAATGGCGCGTGGTTCCCTGATATATCGTACTATCGGCTAGACTGCACGGAACGGTCAAGACCGTTCCCTACAAACCAACCGAAGGTTCGCAATCTTCCCGTTAAGTCTTTTGACAGTCTGGCATGCCCGCGGTGCCGGTACATTTAAAAACGGGCGTTACTTCTCCCCTTTCCCCTGCTCGATCTCGCGGTACAAAAAACGCAGCGCGTCGGCAAGACCGCCCAATTCGTCGATCAGCCCCTCCTTGACGGCGGCGGGTCCGTCCAACACGGTACCCATATCCATAACCAACTCCCCGGTGTTGTGCATCAATTCGGTAAAGCGCTTGGCGCTTATGCCGGAATGTCCCGCCACAAACCCGGCGATGCGCTCCTGCATCTGCTCAAAATAGCGCAGCGTCTGGGGTACGCCCAGCACCATACCGGAATGCCGCACCGGGTGTACGGTCATAGTGGCGGTGGGTACAATAAAGCTGCGCCGCGCCGCGACCGCCAGCGGAATGCCGATGGAATGCCCCCCGCCCAAAACCAGCGTGGCGCTGGGCTTGCCGGAGCTTGCGATCAGCTCTGCCAAGGCAAGCCCGGCTTCGACATCGCCGCCGACGGTGTTCAGGATGACCAGCAGCCCCTCGATCTCAGGGTCCTCCTCAATATCGACCAGCTGCGGGATGACGTGTTCGTACTTGGTGGTTTTCTGCGCTTCGGAGGCAAGACAATGTCCCTCGATGGTGCCGATGACGGTCAGGCAGTGGATGGCGTGCCGCCCCTTGGTGGCGGGGACGATGCCGTCCTCGGTGATAAGGTCATGCTCCAGCCGTTTGAGGGCGGCAGTTTCGGTGGGGTTGTGCGCGGGCTTTTTGCTGCTTTTTTTGGCGTTGGGCTGCATAAAATTTCCTCCTTGTAATTGGCGGTCACCCCGTAGTATGGCAAAAAACCGCCCGGCTATGCGCGCCCGCCCATTCGGAGAATTTTACAAAAACCAGAAAAAACTTAGACAAAAAATTGACAAACACGGAGAATCATTTTATAATAAACATAGAATTATCGTGGGGCTTGCCGCCAACGCCGCGCCGCAGGGCGCAAAGCGTGCGGTTTGCCTTGGTATAGGCGCGGCTGATGCGCAGCCGCAAAGAGGTGTTTATTATGGCTATACAAAACAAGGTTTCGCTGCCGGTGATCAAGCGCCTGCCGAAATACTACCGCTATCTGACCAACCTTTCGGTGGACGGAAAAGAAAAAATTTCCTCCAGCGAATTGGCGCATATGATGGGTACCACCGCCAGCCAGGTGCGGCAGGATTTCAACTGCTTCGGCGGTTTTGGTCAGCAGGGCATCGGCTACAAGGTGGACGTGCTGCGCGCCGAGATCGGCAAGCTGCTGTTCGGTGACGGCGAGCGTCTGCCCACCATTCTGATCGGCGCGGGGCATCTGGGTTCGGCGGTGTCCAGCTTTATCAGCCGGGATACCAACGGCTACACGCTGCTGGGCGTGTTTGACATCAACCCGGAGCTGGTCGGCAAGGAGATGTGCGGCGTACCCATCTACCCGCTGCAGGAGCTGGAAAATTTTTGCAATGAGCATCACCCCATCGTGGCGGTGCTGTGTGTCCCCCGCCAGAGCGCGGTAGACCTTTCGGGTGAGCTGGTACGCCTGGGCATTCAGGGATTTTGGAACTTCAGCCACTATGATCTGTCCGTGGAATATCCGCAGGTCACGGTGGAAAATGTCCACCTGGGCGACAGCCTGATGAGCCTTGGCTACCGCCTGCGCAACACGACCGAGGAGTAAAAGGAGCGTGCCTGATGGCAAAATTGTATTTCCGCTACGGCGCGATGAACAGCGGCAAGACCACGGCTTTGATGCAGGTTGCCTACAATTATAAAGAGCGCGGTATGCGGGTGCTGATCTTAAAGCCCGCGGTGGACACCAAAGGGCAGGACTGCATCGTGTCGCGGCTGGGCATAAGCTGTAAAGTGGATATGCTTGTCACCCCGGAGATGGATGTTGTCGAGCTGGTGCGCCGCGATGCCGCCGCACACGGCGCACCCGCCTGCATCCTGTGCGATGAAAGCCAGTTTTTTACCCCCGAACAGGCGGAACAGCTGTTCCGCGTGACGGTGGACCTGAGCATCCCGGTCATCTGCTACGGGCTGCGGGCGGATTTTATGATGCGGGGATTCCCCGGCTCGACCCGCCTGCTGGAGCTGGCGCACACGATCGAGGAGCTGAAAACCATCTGCGCCTGCGGACGCAAGGCGATCTGCAACGGGCGCAAGGTCAACGGCGAGTATGTGTTTGAGGGCGCGCAGGTCGCCATTGACACGGTGGACGACGTGCAGTACCAAAGCCTTTGCCCCCAATGCTGGTACCGCGAGTACCGCGCATTTCTGGCACGGCACCCCAGAGCCGAGTAAGGACAGCGCAAGATATGCCGCATTGGGTGCGAATTTGCACCGATGCGGCATTTTTTGCGCACAAAAACCCGGGTAAGAACATATCTTGCACGCAATTTTTGCGGTAATGGTGCGATTTTTGCACGCAATGCAAATATATTGCGTAACAGCGCAGAAAAAACAGAAAACAATGCAGAATAAACCTGCCCGCACAAAAACAGCGTCTGCCCGCCGTGCGGCGAAATGGAAAACGAACTTGTGCAACTTGCACAAATAATTGTGGCTTGGTTCAGTCAATTTCACGGTGGTGACAAAATGGTTACAAGCACAAAAGCAAGAAATGTGCGTTTTCCGGAATAAGAAACTAAATCGGCTATTTTTTTTACTGTCATATTTTGCTATCATATAGTCAAGCGAAAGGCACACACCGCGGCGGGTGATCCCGCGCACGGAACGCCAATATAGAATCGCATTCAATTAGGAGGAAAAACGTATGAAGAAGGCAATCTCTCTTGCTGTTGCCACTGCCATGACCGCCGGCTTGCTGGCGGGCTGCGGCACCGCAGCATCCAGCAGCTCCGCTGCTGCCGCCGATTCCACCCCCGCTGCTTCCAGCTCTGAGGCTGTTGCTGCCGAGGGTCATGAGATCAACACCACCGATCCTATCGAGCTGAGCATCAGCTGGTGGGGCGGCGACTCCCGCCACGAGGCTTACCAGAAGGCTCTGGAGGCTTTCCAGCAGAAGTACCCCAACATCACCGTCACCACCAACTACGGCGCTTGGTCCGGCTGGGAAGAAGCCCAGTCCACCGCACTGGCTGCCAACCAGGGTTCTGACGTGATGCAGGTCAACTGGAACTGGCTGTATCAGTACAGCCCCACGGCCGAGAAGTTCGTTGACCTGCGCGACTACAGCGATGTCATCGACCTGACCCAGTGGAGCGACGCCGCCAAGAACGCCTGCATCGTGGGCGATTCTCTGCAGGCTGTGCCCATCTCCATGACCGGTCGTATCTTCTACTGGAACATGAACACCTTCAAGGCCGCCGGCATTGAGAATGTTCCCACCAGCTATGACGACCTGCTCGCCGCCGGCGCCGCCTTCAAAGAGAAGCTGGGCGATGACTACTATCCTCTGGCTCTGGGTCAGTACGACCGTATGATCCTGATGACCTTCTACCTTGAGTCCAAGTACGGCAAGGCATGGGTTGAGAACAACGAGTGCCAGTACACCGAGGAAGAGATCGTTGAAGGTCTGAACTTCATCAAGTCCCTGGAGGACAACCACGTTATCCCCACCCGCGAAACCATGATCGCCGCCGGCTTCGACTCTATCGATAAGTCCGAGCAGTGGATCGGCGGCAAGTACGCCGGCATCTTCGAGTGGGATTCCGCTGCCAACAAGTACCAGAAGGCTCTGGAGGACAACTCCGGCTTCACCGTCGGCGAGGAGATCAAGTTCGGCGACAAGGCCAACGGCGGTTTCTCCAAGGTTTCCATGGGCATGGCCATCACCACCTCCTGCCAGCATCCTGTTGAGGCTGCTGCCCTGATCGACTTCCTGTGGAACGGCGAAGGTGCTTCCATCATCGGTTCCGAGTGCGGCATCCCCGCTTCTGCTGCCGGTCTGGCTGCTGCTCAGGCTGCCGACGCTGTGAAGCCTCTGGTTCTCGAGGCCAACACCAAGGTTCTGGCTTTCGTGGACTTCCCCCTGGATCCCTACTTCGAGTCCAGCAAGCTGAAGGACACCACCGAGGGCGTTTACACCGATGTGTTCGACGGCTTCAGCTACGGCGAGTACAGCGCTGAGGAAGCTGCCGGCATCCTGCTGGATGGCGTTACCGAAGTCCTGAACGCTGCCTGATTTGCCCCTATAGTTTCGTAATGAAAGTCGGCCCAGCCCCGTTACCGGCGGGGCCGACTTCCTTTGTTTGCAGACACGCTGCCGAAAAGGAGGTTTTTGGATGAGCACTACCGCCGCCAAAACAGTGGTTCGCACCCCGTTCAAGAAATGGTGCGACGATAACACCGGCCTGTTTTTTCTGATTCCGTGGATTCTCGGTTTCCTGATTTTTAAGGCCTATCCCTTTGCCAGCTCGCTGGTATACAGCTTTACTGACCTGAACTTCTTTAAGGGCATCCATCAGTACGGCATTATGAACTACGTTGAGATCTTCAGCAGCCGCAAGACCGTTTCCGTCCTGCTGACCACCGTCAAGTACGCCTTTATCACGGTGCCGCTGAAGCTGGTTTTTGCCCTGTTCATTGCGTACATCCTGAACTTTAAGATCAAGTTCGTCAACCTGTTCCGCACGGTGTACTACATCCCCTCCATTCTGGGCGGCTCTGTGGCCATTGCGGTTCTGTGGCGTGCGCTGTTTAAGGACACCGGCATCATCAACACCATTCTGAGCATCTTCGGCGTTGCCGGTCCCAACTGGCTGGCCGATAAGCAGTGGGCGCTGTTCGTCATCTGCCTGCTGCGTGTGTGGCAGTTCGGTTCCGCCATGGTGCTGTTCCTCGCCGCGCTGAAGGGCGTGCCTGCCGACCTGTACGAGGCTGCCACCATTGACGGTGCCTCCAAGACCAAGCAGTTCTTCTCCATCACCGTGCCGATGATCACCCCCGTTATCTTCTACAACCTGGTCACCCAGATCGCACAGGCGTTCCAGGAATTCAACGG
>CAKTAS010000039.1:0-13193 GCA_934529095.1 uncultured Gemmiger sp.
TCCAGCGTGCGCTCAAACCACTGGGTGCCGCTGGTCATGGCGGGGTTCAGCACATCGACCATCAGGTAGCGGCTCAGGGCGCAGATACGCTCGCAGCGCATGGGGTTGCGCTTGTAGGGCATGGCGGAGGAACCGATCTGGTTTTTCTCAAACGGCTCCTCCATCTCCTTGAAGTTGGCAAGCAGGCGGATGTCGGTTGCCATCTTCATGGCGGACTGCGCCAGCCCCGCCACGGCGGACAACACGTTGTAGTCCACCTTGCGGCTGTAGGTCTGCCCGCACACAGGCACGACCTTGGCAAAGCCCATCTGGGCGCAGACATCAGCCTCAACCGCCTTGATCTTGGCGGAATCGCCGTTGAACAGCTCCACAAAGCTGGCTTGGGTGCCGGTGGTACCCTTGACGCCGCGCAGTGCCAGCTGGTCGATCTGGTGGTCGATCTCCTGCAGGTCCATAAAGAACTCGTTCATCCACAGCGTGGCGCGCTTGCCCACGGTGGTAAGCTGGGCGGGCTGGCAGTGGGTGTAGGCAAGGCAGGGCATATCCTTGTACTTGTCGGCAAAGTCGGTCAGGTTTGCCAGCACGCCGATCAGCTTTTTGCGCACCAGCTGCAAGCCTTGGCGCATAATGATCACATCGGTGTTGTCGCCCACATAGCAGCTGGTCGCACCCAGGTGGATGATACCCTTGGCGGTGGGGCATTGCAGGCCGTAGGCGTAGACGTGGCTCATCACGTCGTGGCGCACCAGTTTTTCGCGGGCGATGGCATCGGCATAGTTGATGTCATCCTTGTGGGCTTCCAGCTCGGCAATCTGGGCGTCGGTGATGGCAAGACCCTGCTTCTGCTCCGCCTTGGCCAGCGCGATCCACAGTCTGCGCCAGGTGCGGAACTTGTTATCCTCCGAGAAGATGTACTGCATCTCGTCCGAGGAATAGCGGGTGGAGAAGGGGGAAATATAACGGTTATGGTCAGACATTGGAAAACCTCCGAGAGTGATGACAGAGTCGGAAACGGGACACAGCTCTGCCATCGTGTTTGGATATTGGGCAGCTATATTAGCAAGTATACCATACAATGCGGAATCAGAAAAGAGCGTTTTTAACTCTTAACTCTCTATTTTAAGCTCACAGCTTAAAATAGTTCACGCCGCCCTCAAACAGGGGCTGGTACTTGTCGCCGGTAACGTTCTTGTACAGCAGTTCGCCGCTGCGCTCGCTGTGACCCATCTTGCCGAACACACGTCCGTCGGGGCTGGTGATGCCTTCAATGGCAAGCACGGAGCCGTTGGGGTTGCAGCTCATATCCATCGTGGGCTGGCAGGCAAGGTCAACATACTGGGTGGCAACCTGACCGTTGGCGATCAGCTGGTTCAGCAGCTTTTCCTCGCAGACAAAGCGACCCTCGCCGTGGCTGATGGCGATCAGATGCTCGTCGTTGACGCTGCACTCGCTCAGCCAAGGGCTCTTGTTGCTGGCAACGCGGGTGCGCACCAGCATACTCTGGTGGCGGTGGATGGTGTTAAAGGTCAGCGTCGGGTCGTCTTTGGTGATGGGGCGGATCTCGCCGTAAGGCACAAGCCCCAGCTTGATCAGCGCCTGGAAGCCGTTGCAGATGCCCAGCGCCAAGCCGTCGCGCTGGTTCAGCAGACGGTTGACGGCATCGGCGACTGCCGGGGCGCGGAAGAACGCCGCAATAAACTTGGCGGAACCGTCCGGCTCGTCGCCGCCGGAGAAGCCGCCCGGCAGCATCAGGATCTGTGCTTCGTCCAATTCCTTGACCAGCGCCTCGCAGCTTTCGGCAACGTCGGCAGGGGTCAGGTTTTTCAGCACCAGAATGTGCGGGTCGCCGCCGGCACGGCGGAACGCGCGGGCGGTGTCATACTCGCAGTTGGTGCCGGGGAACACGGGGATGACCACGCGCGGGGTGGCAAGGCGCACGGCAGGTGCCTTGCGCTGGTTGGCGGGGCAGTCAAACTCCAGCGCGGCAACCTGCTCGCCGGCGCGGCGGTAGGGGAATACCGGCTCCAGCTTGCCTTCCCACTTGTCCTGCAGGCGGGCCAGGTCAATGAACTTGCCGCCGACCTCCATCGTGTAATCCACGGTGGTAAAGCCGAGGAACTCACCGGCAGAGGGGTCCAGCAATTCCAGAATGACCGAGCCGTAGGCGGGCTGGAACAGGGTATCGGGGTCAATGTCGTTGGACAGCTGCAAGCCCACATGGTTGCCCACGCACATCTTGAACAGCGCTTCGGCAATGCCGCCGTAGCCCGGGGTGGCAGCGGACAGCACCTTGCCCTCGGCAATCATCTGCTCTACTGCCTTGTACACGGCGATCTGGCTGCCGATCTCGGGCAGACCGTTCTTGTAGTTGGGGCGCAGCAGCACGACCGCGCTGTTGGATTTCTTGAATTCGGGGCTTTGCACATTGCGGGTGTCGCCGATGGCGGTGGCAAAGCTGACCAGCGTCGGGGGAACATCCAGCCCCTCAAAGCTGCCGGACATACTGTCCTTGCCGCCGATGGACGCAATGCCCAGACCCATCTGGGCATCCAGCGCACCCAGCAGGGCGGACAAGGGCTTGCCCCAGCGCTCGGGCGCGTCGCCCAGATGCTCAAAATATTCCTGGAAGGTCAGGTACATATCCTTGTGGCGGAAACCGGCGCACACCAGCTTGGTGATGCTCTCCACCACGGCAAGGTAGGCGCCGCGGTAGGGATCGGCCTCGGTCAGGTAGGGGTTGAAGCCCCACGCCATACCGGAGCAGGTGGTGGTTTCGCCGTCCACGGGCAGCTTGGCGACCATCGCCATGGTGGGGGTCAGCTGGTACTTGCCGCCGTAGGGCATCAGCACGGTGGCGGCGCCGATGGTGGAGTCAAAGCGCTCGCCCAAGCCCTTCTGGCTGCAAACGTTCAGATCGGTGACAAGGCTTTCCAGCTTTTCCGCAAAATTGCTGCCGGCAAACTGGGGCTGCCAGATATGACCGGGCAGGATATGCACATCGGCGTGGCGCTCGGCACCGTTGGAGTTCAAAAACCCGCGGGACAAATCGACAATTGCCTTGCCGTTCCAGTATTCGCGCATCCGCTTTTCCTCGGTAACGGTGGCAACGATGGTCGCCTCCAGGTTTTCCTCGGCGGCGTACTGCATAAAGGCGGGGGCATCCTCGGCGGCAACGGCAACGGCCATACGCTCCTGGCTTTCGGAAATTGCCAGCTCGGTGCCGTCCAGACCCTCGTACTTTTTGGTGACCTTGTTCAGGTCGATGTTCAAACCGTCCGCCAGCTCGCCGATGGCAACCGAAACACCGCCCGCGCCAAAGTCGTTGCAGCGCTTGATCAGGCGGCAGGCGTCCTCGCGGCGGAACAGGCGCTGCAGCTTGCGCTCGATGGGGGCGTTGCCCTTCTGCACCTCGGCACCGCAGGTTTCCAGGCTGGTCAGCTTGTGCGCCTTGGAGGAGCCGGTGGCACCGCCGATGCCGTCACGACCGGTGCGTCCGCCCAGCAGGATGACCACATCGCCGGGGGCGGGTTCCTCGCGGCGGACATGGCTGGCGGGGGTGGCGCCGACCACAGCGCCGATCTCCATGCGCTTGGCGGCATAGCCGGGGTGGTACAGCTCAGCGACCTGCCCGGTGGCAAGACCGATCTGGTTGCCGTAGCTGGAATAGCCGGCGGCGGCAGTGGTCACCAGCTTGCGCTGGGGCAGCTTGCCGGGCATCGTTTCGGAAACCGGCTTCAGCGGGTCGGCAGCGCCGGTGACGCGCATTGCCTGATACACATAGCTGCGTCCGGACAGCGGGTCGCGGATGGCACCGCCGATGCAGGTGGCGGCACCGCCGAACGGCTCGATCTCGGTGGGGTGGTTGTGGGTTTCGTTCTTGAACAGGAACAGCCAATCCTGCAATTCACCGTCCACATTGCACTGAATTTTGACGGTGCAGGCGTTGATCTCCTCGCTCTCGTCCAGATTTTTCAGCACGCCGCGCTCCTTCAGCGCCTTGGCGGCGATGGTGGCGCAGTCCATCAGGGTGCGGTTCTTCTTGTCGCGCCCGGTTTCGGCGCGCAGTGCCATATAGCGGTCAAAGGCAGCCTGCACCATCTCGTCGTCGATCTGCACATTGTCCAGAATGGTGCCGAAGGTGGTGTGGCGGCAGTGGTCGGACCAGTAGGTGTCGATCAGGCGGATTTCGGTGATGGTGGGGTCGCGGTGTTCGCTGCGGAAATACTGCTGGCAGAACACGATGTCGGCGTGGTCCATCGCCAAGCCCTTCTCGTTGCGGAAGGCTTCCAGCGCGGCGTCGTCCAGCGCGGTAAAGCCGTCCAGCGTTTCCACCTCGGTGGGAACGGCAAATTCCATCTTCAGGGTGGTGCGCTCCGCCAAATCAGCCTCGCGCGCCTCCACGGGGTTGATGACATACTTCTTGATGGCGGCGAGGTCCTCCTCGGTCAGATCGCCGTCCAGCAAATAGACGCGGGCGCTGCGCACGTCGGGGCGCTCGCCTTGGCTCAGCAGCTGGATGCACTGGCTGGCAGAGTCGGCGCGCTGGTCAAACTGACCGGGCAGGTACTCCACGGCAAAAACGTGCGGTGCGGCGGGCAGGGCGTCGTAGGTCACGTCTACCGGCGGCTCGCTGAAAACGGTGGGGATCGCCTTTTCAAACAGGGCTTCGTCGATGCCCTCGACATCGTAGCGGTTCACCAGACGCAGGTTCTGCAGGCGGGTGATGCCCAGCAGTTCCTTCAGCTCGCGGCAAAGATCCTTCGCCTCGCCGTCAAAGCCGGGCTTTTTCTCAACATAAATGCGATATACCATTGAATTTTCCTCCTAAAAATAGAAGCGTCGGTCAGTTCTGCATGGCAGCCAGCGCACGGGCGCCGATGTCATGGCGCTTGTGCAGCCCGTCAAAGCGGATGCTCTCGCTGGCGGCGTAGGCCTTTTCCAAGGCGGCGGGCAGAGTGTCGGCGGTGGCGGTCACGCCCAGAACGCGCCCGCCGTTGGTGACAAGCTTGCCCTCCTTGATGGCGGTGCCTGCGTGGTACACCGTCACATCGGCGGCGTCCAGCTGCCCGGCGGTCAGCCCGGTGATCTCCTTGCCCTTTTCGTAGGCAAGGGGATAGCCGCCGCTGGCAAGGATCACACAGGCGGCAGCGCCGCTGCCGAATTTTACCTCGGTCTTGTCCAGCGTACCGTCGGTGGTGGACTGCATCACGGTCAGCAGGTCGCTTTCCAGCAGGGGCAGCACGACCTGCGTTTCGGGGTCGCCGAAGCGGCAGTTATACTCGATGACCTTGGGACCGTCGGGGGTCAGCATCAGCCCGAAGTACAGGCAGCCCTTGAAGGGGCAGCCCTCCGCCTGCATGGCGGCGACCGTGGGCAGGAAAATCTCTTTCATGCAGCGGTCGGCAACCTCGGCGGTGTAGTAGGGGTTGGGGGCAACGGTGCCCATACCGCCGGTGTTCAGCCCCTCGTCGTGGTCGAGGGCGCGCTTGTGGTCCATGCTGGAAACCATCGGCTTGACGGTCTTGCCGTCGCAGAAGCTCAGCACGCTGACCTCGGGACCGGTCAAAAATTCCTCCACCACAACGTGGTTGCCGGAGGCGCCGAACTTTTTGTCCAGCATGATCTCCTTGACGCCGTCGGCGGCCTCCTGCTCGTTCTGGCAGATCAGCACGCCCTTGCCCAGCGCCAGACCGTCCGCCTTGATGACAACGGGGTACTTGCCCTCGGCGCGGATATAGTCCATGACCTTGGCGGCATCGTCAAAGGTTTCGTATTTTGCCGTAGGGATGCCGTATTTTTTCATCAGATCCTTGCTGAACACCTTGCTGGCCTCAATGCGGGCGGCAGCCTTGTCGGGACCGAAGGCGGGGATGCCCACCTTCGCCAGCTCGTCCACCATACCCAGTGCCAGCGGGTCGTCCTGCGCTACCACAACGTAGTCAAAGGCTTCCTGCTTGGCAAAGGCGACCATGGCGGGTACATCGGTGGCGGCAATGGCTTTGCACTTAGCGTCATAGCTGATACCGCCGTTGCCGGGGGCGCACCAGATCTCGGTGCAGCGGGGGCTTTTTTTCAGGGCGCGGATGATGGCGTGTTCACGTCCGCCGCCGCCCACAACTAAAATCTTCATAAAAGATCCCTCCGTATAAAACACCAACAGCCCGCGGAGAATTTTCAGCGCAGGCAAGTTGAAATTGGGTTTAGTGATGGAACAGGCGGATGCCGCAGAACGCCATAGCGATACCGTACTTGTTGCAGGTATCAATGACCTGGCTGTCGCGGATGGAGCCGCCCGGCTCCACAATGGCGGTCACGCCGCTGCGGCGCGCGCGCTCAATGTTGTCGCCAAAGGGGAAGAAGGCATCGCTGCCCAAGGATACGCCGGTCACCTTGTCCAGCCAGGCGCGCTTTTCCTCGGCGGTCAGCGGCTCGGGGCGGCGGGTGAAGGTTTCTGCCCAGACATCCTCGCCGATGACATCCTCCGGCGTGTCGCCGATGTACACGTCAATGGCGTTGTCGCGGTTGGGCTTGGCGATATCGTCGCGGAAGGGCAGCTCCAGCACCTTGGGCATATGGCGCAGCTGCCAGTTGTCGGCTTTCTGACCCGCCAGACGGGTGCAGTGTACGCGGCTCTGCTGCCCGGCGCCGACGCCGATGGTCTGCCCGCCCTGCACATAGCAGACGCTGTTGGACTGGGTGTATTTCAGCACGATCAGGCTCATCACCAGATCGCGGCGCTGCTCGTCAGAGATGACCTTGTTCTCGGTCACGATGTTCTGCAGCATCGTTTCGTTGGAAATTTCCAGATCCTGGCGACCCTGCTCAAAGGTCACGCCAAAGACGGTGCGGGTTTCCAGCGGGGCAGGGGTGTAGTCGGGGTCGATGGCGACCACGGCGTAGTTACCCTTTTTCTTGCTTTTCAGCACCTCCAGCGCGTCAGCGTCGTAGCCGGGGGCAATGATGCCGTCGGAAACCTCGTGCTGGATCAGCTTGGCGGTGGACAGGTCGCACACATCGGACAAAGCGATCCAGTCCCCAAAGCTGGACATACGGTCAGCACCGCGGGCGCGGGCGTAGGCGCACGCCAAGGGGGACAGCTCGACCTCGGGGGCGATGTGGTACATCTTGCGCAGCGTGTCGTCCAAGGGCAGACCCACGGCGGCACCGGCGGGGGAAACGTGCTTAAAGCTGGCGGCGGCGGGCAGACCCAGCGCCTTTTTTAAATCGCGGACCAGCTGGTAGGAGTTGAAGGCGTCCAGAAAATTGATGTACCCAGGGCGACCGTTCAGAATGGTCACAGGCAGGTCAGAGCCGTCCGCCATATAGATGCGG
This sequence comes from uncultured Gemmiger sp., assembly GCA_934529095.1. GTDB lineage: Bacteria > Bacillota > Clostridia > Oscillospirales > Ruminococcaceae > Gemmiger. The sequence goes on from CAKTAS010000039.1 coordinate 7,333, forward strand.
GCGGGCTTCTGGTTGGGGTTGGTGCCGTATTTCAGCTGAAATTCGTTCATTGATTAACCCTCCACAGCGGTGTACTTGTTCAGGATCATATCCTCGTAGGTGCCGGTTGCCAGGTTGATGCTGCGCACAAACAGGCTGACCTTGTTGTCATCGTTCAGGGAATCCCACAGCTTGTAGGCAAACTTGTCGGGGTCGTTCTCGTCAATGGCTACCCGCATCGGCTCGCCCGCAAAGCTGGGGATGGGGCTGCCGTTCTTCTGGTAGGTGCTGATGAAATGCCCCTCGCCAGCAACGGGCTGGGGGTAGTCGAAGGTCTGGCGCTGCACGCTGGCGGCGTTGCCCTCGCAGGATTTTAAGATAGACAGCTTGTAGGCGCCGGTGCGGTTGTTCACCACGCCGGAGATGCGGGGGGTAAAGTTGGGGGCGTCGTCCTCGTAGGTGCGGGTGGCAAGCGCCGCCTCAAAGCTGTAGCCGGGGAACAGATTGCCGCTGATAAACTGGGCGATCGTGTCGGTCTGGTCGCCGTTGGTCACCACGGTGGTGTCGCGCAGGGTCAGCACGGCGTTGTAGATGATCAGATGCGGGTCCTCCAGCTTGGCGGGGTCGGCGGCTACCGTGCGGATGCCGCCGGGGATCGGCTCGAACACGCGGTTGCGGCTGTTGGCGCTGCGCCCCATGATCCAGTAGGCAATGTAGGCCTTTTCGCCGTCGGGGCTTTGCCCCAGCACAATGCCACGACCGGGGTAATCGTTCCCGGCAAGAAATTTGTTCAGATTTTTCTTCATCATTCTACCTCATCACGGCAAACCATGGCAAGCGCCTGCGGCAAAAGCTGCCACTCGGCCTCCACCATGACACGTTTCTGCAAAGTTTCGGGGGTGTCGTCGGGCTGCACGGCAACCGCCTTTTGCAGCAAAATCGGTCCGCCGTCGCATTCCTCGTTGACAAGATGCACCGTGGCACCGGTGATTTTTACACCGCGCGCCAGGGCAGCCTCGTGTACGCGCAGCCCGTAAAAGCCGGGACCGCAAAAGCTGGGGATCAGGCTGGGGTGGACGTTCAGGATCTTGTTGCGGTACGCCGCAATGACCTTTTTGCCCAGCACGCTCAAAAAGCCCGCCAGCACCACCACATCAATGTGGTTGGTCTGCAGCTCGTACAAAAGGGCTTCGTCAAATTCCTCGGCGGTGGCAAACGCCTTGCGGCTGACCACCACGCTTTTTACCCCGGCATCGGCGGCGCGCTGCAAGGCGTACACGCCGGGCTTGCTCGCCAGCACCAGACAGATGCTGCCGTTGGGGTTTTCGCCCCGGCGCTCACTGTCCAGCAGCGCCTGCAAATTGGTGCCGCCGCCGGAAACCAAAACCGCTACACGCTTCATACCAGCTCGACCCCGCTGCCTTCCACGACGGTACCCAGACGGTAGGCGTCCTCGCCGTGTGCCTGCAGAATTTCGATCGCCTTGTCGGCATCCTCGGCGGCGACGGTCACGACCATGCCCACGCCCATATTGAAGGTGTTGAACATATCATGCTCGGAAATGCCGCCCTCGCGCTGCATCACGTCAAACAGGGCATGGGTGCGCACGTCCGCCTTGGCGATGCGGGCAGCGCAGCCGTCCTTCAGGCTGCGGGGGATGTTCTCATAAAAGCCGCCGCCGGTGATGTGGCTGATGCCCTTGACCTTCACTTCATCCAGCAAAGCCAGCACGGGCTTGACATAGATGCGGGTGGGTGCCAGCAGGGCTTCGCCCAAGGGCTTGTCCATGCCGTCAAAGGTCTTTTGCAGCACCTCAGGGTGGTTGTCAATGTCAAAAATCTTGCGTACCAGCGAGAAACCGTTGGAATGCACCCCGGTGCTGGGCAGGGCAATCAGCACGTCGCCCGCCTGCATATCGGCGTTGGACAAGATCTTTGCCTTGTCCACAACGCCCACGGTAAAGCCGGCAAGGTCGTACTCGTCCTCGGGCATCATACCGGGATGCTCGGCAGTTTCGCCGCCCACAAGGGAGCAGCCTGCCTGCACGCAGCCCTCGGCAACGCCCTTGACGATCTCGGCGATCTTTTCGGGGATGTTGCGCCCGCAGGCAATGTAATCGAGGAACACCAGCGGCTTGGCACCGGCGCAGATGACGTCATTGACGCACATGGCAACGCAGTCGATACCAATGGTGTCGTGGCGGTCCAGCAGCATGGCAACGCGCAGCTTGGTGCCGACGCCGTCGGTGCCGGAAATCAGCACGGGATGCTCCATACCGGTGCAGTCCAGCTCAAACAGACCGCCGAAGCCGCCCAAGCCGCCGATGCAGTTCTCGGTCATAGTGCGGGCAACGTATTGCTTCATCAATTCCACCGAGCGGTACCCGGCGGTAATATCCACGCCGGCAGCGGCGTAGCTGGCAGAATAACTCTTTTCCATTGCAAACTCCTACATTCGTTATGTCATCACAGCATCTTGCTGGGGTTGGACTGGCTCAGGGGTTTATCGTAGACGATATCCAGGGATTCAGTCGGCGGGGCAACGGGGTACTTGCCGGTAAAGCAGCCGGTGCAGTAGCCGCAGCTGCTGTGGATGCCCAGCTGCTGAACGTGTTCAATGCTCAGGTAGCCAAGGGAATCCGAGCCGACCAGCTTGTTGATCTCCTCCACACTGCGCCCGGTGGCGATCAGGTCTTTTTCATCGGGAATATCGGTGCCGAAGTAGCAGGGGTGGACAAAGGGCGGGGCGCTGATGCGGTAATGCACTTCCTTGGCGCCTGCCTCGCGCAGCAGGCGGATGGTGCGGGCGCTGGTGGTGCCGCGCACGATGGAGTCATCGACCAAGACAACGCGCTTGTCCTTGACGGTGGCGGAGATGGCGTTCAGCTTGATGCGCACGCTGCTCTCGCGCTGGGCTTGGGTGGACTGGATAAAGGTACGCCCGACATACTTGTTCTTGATAAAGCCTACGCCGTAGGGGATGCCGCTCTCTTGGGCGTAGCCCAGCGCAGCGTCCAGACCGGAGTCCGGCGCACCGATAACGACATCCGCCTCCACGGGATGCTCCTGCGCCAGAAAACGTCCGGCCTGCAGGCGGGCTTCGTGTACGCAGGTGCCTTCGATCACGCTGTCGGGGCGGGCAAAGTAGATGTACTCAAACACGCACAGGGTGTGGGGGGCAATGCCGCAGTGGCTGTCCAGACTGCGCAGACCATGGCGGTCGGCGATCACGACCTCGCCGGGGCGTACCTCGCGCACAAACTTGGCGCCGACGGCATCCAGACCGCAGGTTTCGCTGGCAAAGACCCAGCCCTTGTCGTCGGGCAAGGCGCCGATGCACAGCGGGCGGAAGCCGTGGGGGTCGCGCGCGGCGATCAGCTTGGTGTGGGTCATAATGACCAGACTGTACGCACCCTCGATGTCGTCCATCGTGCGGCTGACCGCCATCTCAATGTTGGGGGTCACCAGACGGTTCTGGGTCAGCAGGTAGGCAATGACCTCGGTGTCCGAGGTGCCGTGGAAGATGGAACCGCTCATCTCCAGCTTGCGGCGCAGCTGCGCGGCGTTGACAAGGTTGCCGTTGTGGCAGACCGCCATCGCGCCCTTGCAGTGATGCAAAATCATCGGCTGCGCGTTGGAGCGGCTGCGCTGCCCGGCGGTGGCGTAACGCACATGACCGGTCGCCATCTTGGCGCCTTGGGGCAGCTCCTCCAGCACGCGCTTGGTGAAAACCTCGCTGACAAGCCCCAGATCGCGGTAGCCGGAAAGCACGCCGTCCACGTTCAGGGCAATGCCGCAGCTTTCCTGCCCGCGGTGCTGCAGGGCATACAGGGCGCTGTACACGGCGCTGACCATATCGGTTTCGCCGGTTTTATCGTAGATGCCAAAGACACCGCACTCTTCGTGCAGACCTTGGCTGTATTCGGAAATTTCGTTCATTCACGTTCTCCCAACTCTGTAAAATGCGGGGCAAATCAGCCCAGCAGGCGCTTCATAACTTCCTGATAAGCGTCTGCCTCGCCGCCCATACCGCGGCGGAACAGATCCTTGTCGAGGTGTGCGCCGGTGGTGGCATCCCAGAAACGGCAGGTGTCGGGGCTGATCTCGTCCGCCAGAATGATGGTGCCGTCCGCCAGACGACCAAACTCCAGCTTGAAGTCGATCAGGCGGATGTTGGCATCCAGCAGGATCTTCTTCAGCACTTCGTTGACCTTGAAGGCGTAAGCGGCGATGGTGTCCAGCTCCTCCTGCGTGGCAAGGTCGAGCGCCAGCGCGTAGTAGTGGTTGATGAACGGGTCATGCAGGTCGTCGTTCTTGTAGCTGTACTCCAGGATGGGGGTCTTGAAAACCTTGCCCTCCGGCACGCCCATGCGCAGGCTGAAGTGACCGGCGGCGACGTTGCGCACGATGACCTCCAGCGGCACGATCTCGACCTTCTTAACAAAGGTGTCGCGGTCGTTGATCTCCTCGATATAATGGGTGGGGATGCCCTCTTTTTCCAGCTTCTGCATCAGAGCGTTGGACAGCTTGTTGTTGACAATGCCCTTGTCGCGGATGGTGCCGCGCTTTTCGCCGTCACCGGCGGTGGCATCGTCCTTGTAGTGAACCATCACAACGTTGGGGTCGCTGGTAGCGAAAACCTGCTTGGCCTTGCCTTCGTACATCTGCTCTTTGACTTCGTAATTCATAAGAAACGCTCCTTTTATGTTTGTAGTTGTTTTTATATTAAATAAGGTAGGGTATCGGGTTTACAGGGCGGCAGCCTCGGCGGCAATGGCAGCGTCCTTCTTGGCGATGGCGGCGGCGGTGTCGGCGCGGAAGGCGTCCAGCTTTTCGGCAAGGCTGTCATCGCTCAGGGCGAGAATTTCCACCGCCAGATAGGCGGCGTTCTTGGCACCGTTCAGGGCAACGGTGGCAACCGGGAAACCGCCGGGCATCTGCACGGTGGCAAGCAGGGCGTCCAGACCGTCCACGGCGCCGCCCTTCATCGGGATGCCCACCACCGGCAGGGTGGTGTTGGCGGCAAAAGCACCGGCGAGGTGGGCAGCCATACCGGCAGCGCACAAAATCACGCCGTAGCCGTTGGCGCGGGCAGACTTGGCAAAGGCGGCGGCAGCCTCCGGCGTGCGGTGCGCCGAAAGGATGTGCGCCTCAAACGGAACGCCGAAATCCTTCAGCACCGTGCAGGCGCCCTTTACGACCGACCAATCGCTGTCGGAACCCATAATGACGGCAACTTTTTTCATAGTGCAACCTTCCTTTCCGGAAAAACAAAAAGCGCAGCAACCGATAGAGCGGTACACTGCGCTTTTATACTATACTGCGGATAGGGTACAGGTAGGACATACCGCAGCCGAGATTCTGTTTTTTGCCAGTCATAGCGGTACCTCCTCGTTGAGTGTGTATCCCTTGTAAGATTAGTGTAAAGCCAACGGCGAAAAATTGCAAGATGCCGGGGCGTTTTTCAGCCAAAAAACAACCGAAAACGGTTTTCACCAGCGCTTTTTGTCGTTTTTGATGATGTTTTAACACCAGAAGTACGACTTTCACAATGTGAAAAAGATATCAAATCCTGCGCCCCCGCTGCCGCTGCCAGCATAGCAGATTGCACAAAAAATTGTTTACATTTTTTACAAGACGCGGGCACTGCTTTTGTGGTATGATAGGACTATCAAATAGGGGAGTATGAAAACTATGAAATTGGGAAACCACGTCGTAACCAACACCGGGCTGCGCCGCAAGGAAGAACATATCAAAAACGTGCTGCGCAACCAATTGGCGGGTATGGCCGGGCTTTTGGAGGTCCTGCTTGCCATCATTGTGCTGATTGCGCTGCTGATCAGCATCGTGCCGCTCATCGAGCTGCTGCCCAGCCTGTTTATC
>CAKTAS010000040.1:0-13190 GCA_934529095.1 uncultured Gemmiger sp.
ATGCCCGGCGTCACCGTCAAGCCGCTGCCCATGCGCTACCCGCAGGGCGCCGAAAAAACGCTGGTCGAAACCTGCACCGGGCGCGAGGTGCCGCAGGTCGGACCCTCCGGCAAGCCGGGTCTGCCCGCCGATGTCGGCTGCGTCATTATGAACGTGACCAGTGTGTCCACCTTGGGCAAATACTTAAAGACCGGCATTCCGCTGGTCAGCAAGCGCCTGACCGTGGAGGGCGACGCCATCGCCAAGCCCCAGAACATCGAGGTCCCCATCGGCACGATGTACAGTGATGTCATCGCAGCCTGCGGCGGCATCAAAGAGGATGTGCCTTTGGGCAAGATCATCTTCGGCGGTCCTATGATGGGCGGCGCCGCGCCCGGCGCGGACTTCCCGGTTCTGAAGCAGAACAACGGTCTGCTGCTGCTCAGCAAGGCAGCCGCCGTCCTGCCCGAGCCTTCGGCGTGCATCCGCTGCGGTCGCTGCATCGAAGCCTGCCCCATGGGTCTGGAGCCTGTGGCGATTGCCGAAGCGTTCAACAACAAGGATTTTGCTGTCTTGAAGGCCCGCTGCGTAGATTTGTGCGTGGCCTGCGGCAGTTGCAGCTACGTCTGCCCCGCCAAGCGCCCCGTCAGCCAGACTATGACGCTGGCAAAGGGCTGGTATATGGGCGAGCTGCGGAAAGGGGGCAAATAACCCGTGGAAAACTTAATTGTAACCGCCTCGCCCCATATCCGGGACAAAGCCACCACCCGCAGCCTGATGGGCTATGTAGCCATTTCGCTGCTGCCCGCCGTGCTGGCGTCGGCTTTGATCTTCGGTATGCGCGCGCTGGTGCTGGTGGTCGTTACCACCTTTGCCTGTGTATGCTTTGAGTATCTGTACGAGATGCTTCTGCACAAGCCCGTCACGGTCAAGGATCTGTCCGCCGTGGTCACCGGTATGATCCTTTCGCTGAATATGCCGGTGGGTATGCCGCTGTGGATCGCCATTGTCGGCGCGTTTGTCGCCATTGTGATCACCAAGCAGCTGTTCGGCGGCTTGGGCTACAACTTCGCCAACCCCGCGCTGGTCGGGCGTATCGTCCTGTTCCTGGGCTTTACCTCCCGTATGACCGCCTACGTCTACCCGGATATGAGCGTTGACGCGCTGGCTTCCGCCACGCCGCTGGCGCTCGGCAGTGAGCTGCGCAGCGTAAACCTGCTGCATATGTTCCTGGGCTTCCACGGCGGTATGCTGGGTGAGGTCAGCGTGCTGGCGATCCTTGCCGGCTTTGCCATTCTGCTGGCCAGCGGCACCATCCACGCCACCATCCCCGTCAGCATCGTGGGTACGATGTTCGTACTCAGCGCCCTGTACACCGGCGACCCGTATCTGGCGCTGCTGCAGTGTATGTCCGGCGGTCTTTTGTTCGGTGCCGTCTTTATGGCGACCGACTATGTGACCTGCCCGTTCACCACCAAGGGCAAGCTGTTCTACGGCATCTTTATCGGTCTGGTGACCTTCCTCATCCGCAACTTTGCCTCGATGAACGAAGGTATGAGCTTTGCCATTCTGCTGGGCAACCTGATGGTGCCTTGGTTCAACGCCTGGGGTCACCAGATCCCGCTCGGCTACAAAAAGCCCAAAAAAGTCAAGGAAGGGGGCGCTGCCTGATGGCCAACCATTCTTCTGCCGAAAAGCAGTCCGCTTCTAAGGAACTGGTTTTCCCCGTTATCGTGCTGGTTGTCATCTGCCTGGTGTGCAGTGCGATCCTGGCGGTGCTGAACAACATCACCGCTCCCATCATTGAAGCCAACACCCGCGCCGAGACCCTCGCCGCGTATGTGTCGGTGCTGCCGCAGGGTACCACCACCGACGAGCTGACCGAGCTGGAAAACCTGACCACCGCCAACGTGTCCGGCGCTGTCAGGACCGCCGCCGGCGATGTTGCCGTCAAGGCAGCCGCGACCGGCTACTCCGGCAAGGACGTCACCGTCTACGTTGCCTTTGATGCCGAGGGTGCCATCTCCGGCATCAGCATCGACGCCTCCACCCAGACCACCGGCATCGGCTCCAAGGTAGGGGAGGAGCGCTTCGCCTCCGGCTTTATGGGCTGGAACGGCGGCAAGGTTTCCGCGGGCAGCCCCGTGGACAGCGTTTCCGGCGCAACCTACTCCACCAATGCCGTGTACAATGCGGTCAACGCCGCAATCGACTGCTACAATAACGAGATCAAGGGGGGTATGTAACGATGGCGGAAAAACCGAGCAAATGGAAAGTATTTACCGCGGGCATCCTGCGTGAAAACCCCGTTCTGCGTCTGGTACTGGGCTGCTGCTCTGCGCTGGCCGTTACCACCACCGTATCCGGCGCTGCCGGTATGGGCTTTGCCATGACCTTTGTGCTGGTATGCTCTAACATTGTTATTTCTGCGATGCGCAAGATCATCCCCGCCAAGGTCCACCTGCCGTGCTACATTGTCATCATCGCCACCTTCGTTACCGTGGTGCAGATGATCCTGCAGGCGTTTGTCCCCAGCCTGTACAAGAGCTTGGGCGTGTTCCTGGCGCTGATCGTTGTCAACTGCATCATCCTCGGTCGTGCCGAGATGTTCGCCTGCAAAAATACCGTGGTCGATTCCGCACTGGACGGTCTGGGTATGGGCGTGGGCTATATCCTGACCATGGTGCTGATGTCCTCCATCCGCGAGATCATCGGCAACGGCACTTGGCTGGGCATCACCGTCATCCCCGAGGGCATCGACCGTATGACCGTGATGAACTCTGCTCCCGGCGGTTTCTTTGTGTTCGGCTGCCTGATGGCGGGCTGTGTCTGGCTGGAGCGCAAGCTGAACAAACCCATTGAGCGCAAGACCTGCGGCGACGTTATGCTGGAGCAGATCGACGACGCCAAGCAAAATCAGAAAGAAGGTGCCCAGCAATGAATCCTGTAGCAACCTTTGCCACCATTTTCTTCAGTATGATTTTGGTCAACAACTACGTTCTGGTGCAGTTTTTGGGTATCTGCCCGTTCTTGGGCGTTTCCAAAAAGCTGGACTCCTCCGCCGGTATGGGTATGGCGGTCATCGTGGTTATGGTCATTGCCACGGCGGTGACCTTCCCGCTGCAAATTTTGCTGCTGGACGCCTTTGACCTCGGCTACCTGCAGACCATCGTGTTCATTCTGGTCATTGCCGTGCTGGTGCAGCTGATCGAGATCACCCTCAAAAAATACATTCCCGCCCTGTACCAGTCCTTGGGCGTCTACCTGCCGCTGATCACCACCAACTGCTGCGTGCTGGGTGTCACCATTCTGGCCGTGCAGGACTACTCCGCTGTGGTCGAACAGTACGGCTTCGGTCTCGCTTATGCCGAAGCGCTCGTCTGCGCCGCCGGTGCCGGTGTCGGCTTCCTGGTTGCCATGCTGCTGTTCTGCGGTGTGCGCCAGCGTGTCGAAAACGCCAACCCGCCGGAGTGCTTTAAGGGTCTGCCCATCACGCTGGTGTCCGCCGCCATTACCTCGCTGAGCTTTATGGGCTTCGGCGGTATGGTCGAAAACATCATCAACGCGATTTTCTAAGAAAGGGGAAACAAACGTATGAACCCGATTGTATTAGCTATCGTCGTACTGGTGGTGCTGGGTCTGGCAGGCGGCGTCATTCTGGTGCTGGCCTCCAAGTTTATGGCCGTGTACGAGGATCCGCGCATTGCCCAGATCACCGAATGTCTGGCAGGCGCCAACTGCGGCGGCTGCGGCTACGCCGGCTGTGCCGACTACGCCAAGGCGATCGTTGAGGGCAAAGCCCCCACCTACAAGTGCGCCCCCGGCGGCGACAAGACCAACGATGCCATTAACCTGATTATGGGCAACGATACCGACGACCGCCCCAGCCTGCGCGCCACCGTTATCTGCAACGGCGGTGTCAACTGCGGCAAGCGGTTTGACTATCAGGGCATCCAGACCTGCGCCGCCGCGGCTGCCGTGGCGGGCGGTCCCAGTGCCTGCGCCTTCGGCTGTCTGGGTCTGGGCGACTGCACCCGCGCGTGCAAGTTTGACGCCATCCATGTGGTCAACGGCGTCGCCGTGGTGGACCGTACCAAGTGTACCGGCTGCACCGCCTGCACCGTCGCCTGCCCGCGCCATATTATCCAGATGAAGCCCATCGCTTCCCAGCCCGCCGTCAAATGCTCCAGCAAGGACAAGGGTCCCGTGGTCAACAAGGCGTGCCGTGTCGGCTGCATTGCCTGCGGTCTGTGCGTGCGCAACTGCCCCAACGAGGCGATCTTCCTCAAGGACAATGTTGCCGTCATCGACTACACCAAGTGCAACGGCTGCGGCACCTGCGTTACCAAATGCCCCAAGAAGGCGATCCAGTGGGTCGAGGGTTCGCCCCGCCCTGTGGACTCTGCCGTACCGGAGCATAAGGTGCTGTAAGCGGTAATTCACATTCCAAATAAGTCAAGAAGCACCGCGTCATTTCTGCTGCAAGGGCAAATGACGCGGTGCTTCTTCTGTTTTATGCGTTTTCGTTCTGCGGGGTCGCCTTCAGCGCGGTCACCACCCAGACTATCAGCAGCGGGGCTGCCGCTGCCACAGGCAGCTCATAGCGGATAAATTTTGACAACGGGCTGGCCAGACAAACACAGATGTTCACGCCGATGGGCAAAAACGGGATAAGTTCCGCCCACTTTTTTCTGCGCAGCAGCGACCAACCGCACAAAAATGCCAGCTGCGTGTAAAAGCCCGCCGTTGCCAGATACCGCAGTCCCGGCAGATTTTCCACCTTGTATACAAGCTCCTGATACCGCCCGCGCACCGCCTCGGAGAATACCGGCGTCAATTTCAGCCGTGAATCCGGTTTGATTTCATGCCCCAGCAGTGTGGCATAGCCCTTGGCCGATGCCGAATAATAGCCAAAGCATGTGTTCAGTGATGCCTGCACACAGCTGGCAGGGTAGCGCAGCAAAATCTTGAACCAAAGCTGCTGAAACGCCCGGATTTCCTCCGGCGTGGTCACGCGGCGTATGTCCATTATGGGATCCAGATTGGTCGGATTGTACGTCTCGGTCATCTTGTCGGCTTCGATGACCTTGTCGATGATGGCATATTCCTCCGGCGTGAAGCCGCCGGGATGCTCGATATAGCTGCGCATGACCTGCTGTACTTGGTTCAGCTGCACCACTCCCAATAGTTTCAGAGGTTGGGTTTCGGCAATGCGGTCGGTCGATGCATTCAGCACCTTGTGCGCTCCCGCGTAGATGACCAGTACCGACAGCAGCGACACCGCCAGATATTTTTTTGTCCTGCGCGGCATAACCAGCAGCAGCACGACCATGGTGGGGAACACCGCATACGGTCCGTTCAGCCGCAGCAGGCAGGTCAGGATGCCCGTTACCGTCAAGCCGATCAGATTGGTCCTGCTTACGGCTTTGCCGTTGCGGATGCACCGCATCAGACAGACCATCCACAACGTTGTAACGGTCGTATAGGGTATATCCTTGCTGATCCACTGGGCAAACTGCCCCCACATGGGCACCACCGCAAAAAACAAAAGGCTTACGGCATAGCCGGGCTTGCGGCTCTTGCCCTGCAGCATCGTGTAAATTTCCGCGCAGACCACTGCAAAGCAGATTGCCAGCAGCAGCGCCTGAAACATTGTATACAAAAATGCACCTAAGCCGCGGTTCCCGAAATGATCCCCCAGATTTACAAAAAAGGTCATTATCAGGGTGTGCAGTGGGTTGTCGTCAATAAACGTTTCATACCCGTAATAGCCCGCCAACTGGTGCAGCGCGTCGGTGCCAAAGCTGCCCGGGTAGTTTATAACAATTCCCGGCAGCCAGCAGATACCCAGCACCGGCAGCGAAAACGCAAATACTTTTTTATAGGGCGCAGGCGTTCCGATGGTAAAGGGGCGCTCACACCAGCGGCAGGTCACCGTCAGCAGGGCATACCAAAACAAAAACACGATCAGAAACCGCACCATGCTTTGCACAGGGTTCTCAAACAGTCGGTTCCAGCTGTTTATGGCGGCATAGCTTTCCCCCATGACCTGCAGAAACGCCACGACAGCCACCATGATCGCCGTCAGGGGACAGAGCGATTTTTTACATACCTTCATGGAAAAACCTTCTCATTTTTAATGGGAATACCGCCTTGATTATACCAGATTTCCCCGTCGTTTGGCAAGCCGCGGCAACGGATAAGCGGAGCGATTTCTTCCACGCAGTGTCATTTTTTACAGGATGCCCAGCCCGGTCAGCAGCGTTTTGGCGCCGATCAAAATCAGCACCACGCCGCCCGCACGCTCTGCCGGGGCGCGGTACTTGTCACCGAACACCGCCCCTGCCTTGACGCCCGCAGCGGACAGCCCGCAGGTGATCACGCCGATCAGACCCGCCGCCGGGGCAATGTTGACCTGCATGGCGGCAAAGCTGACCCCCACGGCAAAGGCATCAATGCTGGTGGCCACCGCCAAGGGCAGCATCGCCTTGGCAGAAAAATCATCGTCCAGCACCTCGTCCCCGCCAAAGCTCTCCTTGACCATATTACCGCCGATCAGCGCCAGCAGCACAAAGGCGATCCACGGTCCAAAGCGGGTCAGCAGCGCTGCAAAGCGGTCGCCCAAAAAGAAGCCCAGCAGCGGCATCAGCGCCTGAAACCCGCCGAACCACACGCCGCAAAGCAGCGCGTGCCTTGCGCTTACCCTGCGTACAGACAGCCCCTTGCAGATGGACACCGCAAAGGCATCCATCGAGAGCCCCACGGCAATCAGAATCAAATCCGGTAACGTCATTGTGTTTCCTCCGTCCTTTTTTGGGGGAGCGCGGCAAATAAAAAAGACCTATCTGCCCCAAAATCCGGGGCAGATAAGTCTTGTCATTTAAAGTTAAGCCAGGGTCAAAAACCCATTGTGTTGGCAGAACTATACGGAAAACCCGTACCGACTACTCCCTTATTGCTAAAAAAGCATACCATACTCTGAAAATAATGTCAATATGTTAGAAATCCCTAATCCTGCAAAACATTTTTCGTCAGCCCCTGTTTTTTTTCGGCAAAGTATGCTATACTGATTACATATAATGTAAATACAAGAAGGGAGTCCCCTATGCAGCAGGAAACCGTTATCGTTTTGGATTTCGGCGGTCAGTATAACCAGCTGATTGCCCGCCGCGTCCGTGAATGCAACGTGTATTGCGAAATTTATTCTTACCGCACCGACTTGGCAAAAATCAAAGCCAAGAACCCCAAGGGCATCATCTTTACCGGCGGTCCCAACAGCGCCTATTTGCCGGATTCTCCCACCATCGACCCCGACATTTACACTTGGGGCGTACCCATTCTGGGCATCTGCTACGGCAGCCAGCTGATGATGCACACCCTCGGCGGTCACGTCTGCAAGGCGCCCGAGCGCGAGTACGGCAAGACCTTGGTCGATCTGGACACCGCCAGCCCCCTGTTTGACACCCTGCCCGCCCAGAACATCTGCTGGATGAGCCATAACGACTATATCGAGCAGGCTGCCCCCGGCTTTGAGATCATCGCCCATACCCCCAACTGCCCGGTTGCCGCCGTGCAGGACAAGGCGCGCGGGCTGTACGCCGTGCAGTTCCACCCCGAGGTGCTGCACACCGAAAACGGCACCCGCATTTTGCACAACTTTGTGTACAATGTCTGCGGCTGCGCCGGCTCTTGGAAGATGGATTCCTTTGTCGAGAACTCCGTCCTCGCCCTGCGCGAGAAGATCGGCGACGGCAAGGTGCTGTGCGCCCTGTCCGGCGGTGTGGACTCCAGCGTCTGCGCCGCTATGCTGGCAAAAGCCATCGGCAAGCAGCTGACCTGCGTGTTCGTGGACCACGGTCTGCTGCGCAAGAACGAGCGCGAGCAGGTCTGCGAGGTCTTTGGCGAGAGCGGTCAGTTTGACATCAACTTTGTCTGCGTCGATGCCCGCGACCGCTTCTATGCCAAGCTGGCGGGCGTGGACGCCCCCGAAGCCAAGCGCAAGATCATTGGCGAGGAGTTTATCCGCGTCTTTGAGGATGAGGCAAAAAAGATCGGTGCTGTGGACTTTTTGGCACAGGGCACCATCTATCCCGACGTTGTGGAAAGCGGTCTTGGCGGCGAAAGCGCCACCATCAAGAGCCACCACAATGTCGGCGGTCTGCCCGACTATGTTGACTTCAAGGAAATCGTGGAGCCTCTGCGTGACCTGTTCAAGGACGAAGTCCGTCAGGCAGGACGCGAGCTGGGTCTGCCCGAATATCTGGTGGCACGCCAGCCGTTCCCCGGTCCCGGCCTGGCGATTCGCATCATCGGCGATGTAACGGCAGAAAAGGTCGCCATCGTGCAGGATGCCGACGCCATCTGGCGCGAGGAAGTGGACAAGCTGCCCATGGCGCAGCGCCCCAGCCAGTATTTTGCCGCGCTGACCAATATGCGCAGCGTCGGCGTTATGGGTGACGAGCGCACCTACGACTACGCCATCGCCCTGCGCGCTGTCACCACCACCGACTTTATGACCGCCGAGGTCACGCTTCTCCCCACCGAAACCCTGACCACCGCCGCCAGCCGCATTGTCAACGAAGTCAAAAACATCAACCGCGTGCTGTTCGACTACACCACCAAACCCCCGGCAACCATTGAGTTTGAGTAATTCAAAATTTTAAACAATCATTGCAGTAACGATGAATTTTGGAACGCCAATACGTGCTTGATACTGCTTTGATACTATTAATAACGCCCTCTGAAAAATCTACCATTTTTCAGAGGGCGTTATTGCATTCATTTCTTTTGCTGCTTAATTGCAACCAAGTACACCTGCGACAAACTGAGCGCTGTGCAGTTTGTGTCATATACACAATTATCCCCTAAATGTATTGTCGTAGACACACTTTTGTGGTATACTTATAGAATGTGAAAGAGTGACATTGCTGCGTTTACGCCTTGAGTCATTGTTGAAATTGCTGATGAAAAAGATGTGTGTAAGAGAAAACGTCTGCAAAGATCATTGTGTTTCACTTCTTGATGGATTGGCGGAAAGAAACTAAACCGATACTCTGGCTCCATGGAACATATCTTGCCTATATTTTTCCTGCAATATCTCCGCTATTGTAACACACAGATGGGATGGAAAACGAATGAATTATATTGGTTCCAAATACTCGCTTCTTGATTTTATTCACAAGACCATCTCTGATGTTACCGGTTACAGACCCGGAGATTCCTTTGTTTTTGCCGACCTGTTTGCCGGAACCGGTGTTGTAGGCGCCAGTTACAGAAAAGAAGGCTGCCGGGTGTTGTCCAACGACATTCAATATTATAGCTATGTGATTAACAAGTATTATATTGAGGGTTGTGAAAGCATTGACGCTTCCTTAGTAAGGCGTCTAAACGATTTGCCCGGAATAGAAGGCTTTATTTTTAACCACTATTGCGCAGGCTCCGAATCTGGGAGAAATTATTTCACAGATGAGAATGGTCAGAAATGTGACGCTATCCGAACCGAAATTGAGAGGCTTTTTCAAGAAAACGTTATAACCGAAAAAATCTACTTTGGGTTGTTGGCAAGCCTGATTAACTCCATTGACAAGTACGCCAATACAGCATCTGTGTATGGGGCATTTCTTAAGCATATAAAGAAATCTGCACAAAAGACTTTTCAATTAGAGCTTTTACCCCAAACGGAAGGTCCTGTCGGAACCGCTTATAATGAGGATATTAATCAACTCATTACAAAAGTACGTGGCGATGTTTTGTATCTTGACCCCCCTTACAATGCCAGACAATACTGTTCCAATTATCACGTTCTTGAAACCATTGCCAGATATGACAATCCCGTGTTGAAAGGGAAGACAGGTCTTAGAGATACAAACGAACAAAAGAGTAAATATTGCTCCAAGAAAACGTTAGAAGGCGAATTTGAGTATTTAATTGCCCATGCAGATTTCAAATATATTTTTCTGAGTTATAATAACGAAGGCTTAATGAACGTAGAAACCATAAAAGCGATCATGGAAAAATATGGCACATACCAATGCTTTACGCAATCCTATCGGCGCTTTAAGGCTGACAAAGATGAAAACCGAAATATTTCCGGAAATGAAACAACAGAGTATTTGCACTGCCTGATTAAAGGGTGTTGAAATGGCTAAGTATAACGATTTGGACTTGTCACAGTGGAAGGAATACAGTGATATCGAAACCGATTCCTTGTGGGTGATTGACAAACGGGATAACTCTGGCGCACATAGTGGTCACTACCATGGAAATTTCGTTCCCCAAATCCCGCACCAGTTGTTCTCAAGATATACCAAAAAAGGGGACTGGATTTTAGACCCTTTTATGGGCAGCGGCACCTCATTAATAGAAGCACAGCGAATGGGGCGCAATTCCATCGGTATAGAACTTCAGTACGATGTAGCTAAAGAAGCCCACGACAGGATTATTACCGAAAAAAACAATGCCGTAAAAGCCAAAATTGTAGTATCGGACAGCCAAAACTGTGACATAAACAAAGTTCTACTGACCGAGGGGATCGATAAGGTTCAGTTTGTAATTATGCACCCGCCATACTGGGACATCATCAAATTTTCTGAAAATCCCCGCGACCTATCCAATTGCAGCAGCATCACGGAGTTTCTGGATTCCTTCGGCAAGGTGGTCGATAACACTATCAATGTATTGGAGAAGAATCGATATTGCGCGGTTGTCATTGGCGATAAATATGCCAACAGCCAAGTCGTTCCTTTGGGATTCTATTGTATGAATCTTATGATGGAAAAAGGTCTTCTCCTAAAGGCAATTCTGGTCAAGAATTTTGGTGACACAAAAGGGAAGTCAAACCAGCAGGGGATTTGGCGCTATCGCGCATTAGCCAGCGATTTCTACATATTTAAGCACGAATATATTTTTGTATTCAAAAAGGTAAAGTGAGCAGAATCACTTTACCTGTAATAAATGAATTATATGATTTTCTCAAAGTCAATGCTTTCTTTGCTTATATTAAAAGCATAATACTCAGTCTTTTGAATGGATGCATATAAATATGGATTGTCAAACTCTTTTTCAGCAATATATTTTATCAATCTCATATCATTTGTTTTAGCGGCAACAATGCACGGAGTTATTTCTACTGCTTTTCCATTATAGTTCGGAATAACATAATCAAATAGCCATTTTATATACCAGTTAAGTTGATAATCCACAATATTTGCTGTAGGCTGTTCGTCTTTCAATTCAATTACTTTAAAGCAAATATTATCGTTGTTTTCTTGCATTATCAATATATCTATTCGTTGCATACCAACTCCGCAAGAAACCTCATTGCCTACCCAAAAATCCTTTTTTGGAAATTCAAGTAGATTTAGCAAGCGTATATTTTGTAAAATATACGCTTGTAAGTGTGTTTCAAACGCATTTCTTCTGTTTGCTTTATATAGCAATCTATTTGCTATAGACAGTGAATTTTGTCTGCCGTCATAGACTGCGGCATTATTATATTCTGATATTCTGTTTGATGAAAAATCATATGTATAGCTAGCAGATCCTGTTAGGCACTCACCTTTATTTTGTAATTTTGACAATAAGTCGTTGAATTCAAAATCAGTAATCATAGTGCATCCGCGATTACCTTTTAATTTTCTATATATTAAACTCCAACACAACTCATAAGGATGATTTTTGCCTTCTAAGGAATCTAAATAATCGTGTTCTGTTATGCCTATTGGGTATACGCCATAATCAGATGCCTCAATGAGTATACGGTATGACAGTCCCTTCTCAAGTTCAATTTTCAAGTAATTATCAGTATCGTTTTCATCGAAAAAAGCTTCAGATTTTGCTCTGAATACTCCGAAGAACTGTCCTTGATTACCAGCCGTTGCTTGTAAATAGAAAATAATGTTATCACCGATTTGTATCCGAGAAATATCCGCTATCATTCCCACAAGATTGCGCTCTGTGGCAGCGTTATATTGAATTGTTGGATTATTCAAAAATGGTGATTCTTTTTCGCTTGCACCAGTACCTGCAAACATATATTCCAAGTGGTATTTAAATGTTTTTTCATTTACAATAAAAACGTGGGTATTCATATTATTTTTCCTTCAAATGTTTTTTGAATTCTAATGGGTCATACCAAAAACAGCCCTCGCAGGCATTTTCCTCGCCATTGTGACGAGCGTCACCTTTGTAATAGGACATGGGAAAACCTAATTTCTTGGCATCATATCTTATTCCGGTTCTGATGCATTCCTTACAGAATTGGCGTTTTGCATCATTAGCAGCTTTGTTTAATGGCTGAAAATCAGACAATCTTTGATTTTCGTTCCGCATGACTCGGTCTTCATTTTTCATGCCGTTTTTATGGTCTACTTCTGGATTGGATGTCCCTAATATTACGCAACGTCGACTTTGAATTTCTCTCTTTATATCTGCTCTGATATGTTGTGAATAGTCTCCATTATTGAACCCTACCGTTCTAATTGCATCGGTTTTGTTTCCTGGAGTGCGAGTTTTATCTCTTTCAACAATATATTTTCTGCCAAAAGGTCCATCATCTCTTGACCATCCGGCGCCGTTTAAAAGCTGAAGTCCTTGATATTTCCCCACAAATTCTTCAACAGATACCCATCGACTAAAACCATTCTCATCGATTCCAGCTAATTCTTCAAATAGTTCAATTTTTGTTTTTTCCTTTGGCATCTTTTTCATCCTCCAAAAACAATTTATAAGTTTCAATTTCAAGCGCATCTGCAATACGCTGAATATTCTCCAGTGATATACTGCGGCGATAACATTCTATGGCGCTGATATAGGTACGATGCATTCCGCATTTCTCAGAAAATGCCTCCTGAGAAATTCCCTTGGCGGTGCGGTACCTTCTTAAGTTATCCCCAAACACCTTAATAATGTCCATTTCTACACGCCTCCGTTTTCTATAGCATAGTCAATTTGAATACAAAAAGTCTACATACAATAAGTAACAGCCGCTCCATCTATTTCAGACAATAGCCTATACAAATAAACAGCCCCGTCGAGAATCTGAAAGGCAGATTCTCGACGGGGCTGTTTTATATCAATTCCTCCAAAATGGCGTTTTGCACCACAAGACCCTCCGGGGTCAGGGCGAAGGTATCGTCCTGCCAGACGGCGTAGCCGTGGGCGACGCATTGGCGCATAAAGGCGCGCTGGGCGGCGGTAAGCTGCCCGCCGCG
>CAKTAS010000041.1:0-12789 GCA_934529095.1 uncultured Gemmiger sp.
GCGGGCGGGGCATGCCCCGCCCCTACCGCGCGAAATATTTTTATTGCCCCGTAGGGCGGGGTGACCCCACCCCGCCGGGGAGTTTTGCAATCGCCGCAAAATTGCACGGAACGGTCAAGACCGTTCCCTACAAATAGCCGGGAGGTAAGCAATTATAGGCAAAGCAGCTATTTAGGCAGGTTTGCACGGGCGGTCAATGACCGCCCCTACGGAGTACCCGTAATATTGTTATTACCGCAAAGCCGCGGGCGGGGCATGCCCCGCCCCTACAGAGTACCCGGTATATTCATTATAATAATACGTGTTGGCTGCGTTATGCCATTTCGGCGATCTCGTACAGGAGCTTTTCGGTGTCGTCCCAGCCAAGGCAGGGATCGGTGATGCTTTTGCCGTAGCAATGCTCGCCGATCTTCTGGCTGCCCGGCTCGATGTAGCTTTCGATCATAACGCCCTTGACAAGGTTATGGATATCCGCGCTATGGCGGCGGCTGTGCAGCACCTCTTTGGCGATGCGGATCTGCTCTTGGTACTGCTTGCCGGAATTGCTGTGGTTGGTGTCCACGATGCAGGCGGGGTTTTTCAGCCCGCGGCGGGCGTACAGCTCATACAGCAGGCGCAGATCCTCGTAATGGTAGTTGGGGATGGTCTGACCGTGCTTGTTGACCGCGCCGCGCAAAATGGTGTGCGCCAGCGGGTTGCCGGGACACTGTGCCTCCCACCCACGGAAGATGAAATCGTGCGGGACCTGCGCCGCCACCACGCTGTTGAGCATAACGGTCAGGTCGCCGCTGGTGGGGTTTTTCATACCCACAGGCACGTCGCAGCCCGCCGCAACCAGACGATGGAACTGGTTTTCGACCGAGCGCGCGCCCACCGCAATATAGGACATAATGTCCGACAGGTAGTGCAGGTTATCGGGGTAGAGCATTTCGTCCGCGGTGGAGAAGCCGGTTTCCTGCAAGACGCGCATATGCATATGGCGGATGGCAAGAATGCCCTCGAGCATATCGGGCTTTTTTTCGGGGTCGGGCTGGTGGATCATCCCCATATAGCCCTCGCCGGTGGTGCGGGGTTTGTTGGTGTAAACGCGCGGCACAATGACCAGACGGTCTGCGGTGCGCTCTTGCACAGGCATCAGGCGGGTGACGTAGTCCACGACGGCGTCCTCATTGTCGGCGCTGCAGGGACCGACCAGCACAAGGAATTTGTCGCTTTCGCCGGTGATGATTTTTTTGATTTCGGCGTCGCGCGCCTGCTTGCGCTCGACCAGCTCCGGCGCCAAGGGAAACTGGTGCCGGATGACGTTGGGGGTGGGCAGCTCGGTAACAAAGGTCATTCCCATAATTTTTAAACTCCCTCTAAAAAGTGTTGCGTATGGCTTTTAGTATAGCGCAATTTTTGCCGTTGTGCAAGAAAAAAACGCCAAACCTTTGCAGGTTTGACGTTTTCTGTGCTGACTGTTCAGCCACTGTCTGGTCCGAGTGGCGAGAGTCGAACTCACGGCCTCTTGAACCCCATTCAAGCGCGCTACCAAACTGCGCTACACCCGGTCATCGCTGGGCTGTCTCGAATCAGCTTGTTTATTATACCGGACTGCAAGGAAAAAGTCAATAGCTATTTTGGATTTTTTTAAGGTTTTTTGAAATTTGTCGTTGGTGCGGCAAAGAATTTGCAGGGTGCGGGGTGGTGGGTTTTGTTGGTTCCCTATTATATAAGGAAGGGCGGTGCGGGGTTACCCGTAAGGTTGGCGTTGGTGTCAGGTCGCGGGCGGGGCAATGCCCCGCCCCTACGGGGTAGTGGATTTTTGATTGCATTGTTTCCCAGTGGGTTGCGGCGGGCGGCAGATTGCAACGGGCGGCATATATGCCGCCCCTACTGACCGACCCGTTATATTCCTTTATACAGTTGCGTGCGGGGCGGTGGATTTTGTATTTTGCGGTACTCCCATGTTGTTATCGGCGGCACAATTTGGCGGAAATCCCGGGCAAAGCGGGTTGTTATTCACCGCACAATTTGCCGCGCCGGGGTTGTTATCCGCAGCACAGTTTGGGGGTTGTTATCCATGGCACAGTTTGGTTTTGCGGCGCGGGGGTTGTTATTCCCGACACAGTTCAAAACCGTTGTTATTCACGGCACATTTCCCCTTTTTGCGCGGAAAACTGGGTTGTTATCGGCGGCACATTTGCGTTTGGGGTTGTTATTCCCGACACAATTCGGCGGGGTTGTTATCCGCAGCACAATTGCCGCTGCCTGCCGTGCTATGCCCTTTTAAATATAACGCTGTATCGCCTGTTCTTTTGTGCTGGGTTGTTAAACACAGCACATTTCCGGGTGTTGTTATCGGCGGCACATTTCCCCTGTTTTGCTGTTGTTATCCGCAGCACATTTCGTTTTAGGGTTGTTATCAGCGGCACAATTCCAAAAACGTTGTTATTTACGGCACAGTTTGGAAAAAAGCAGGGTTGTTATTCGCAGCACATTTTATTTTGGGGTTGTTAGATCCGGCACAGTTGTGGTGATGCGCCGACCCAGCCACAAGGGGTGGTAGACTGTGCAGAATTGCAACGGTTGTTATTCACGGCACAGTTTTGTTTTGCGACGCAGGGGTTGTTATTGCGCGCACAATTTGCCGCGCCGGGTTGTTAGCGCCGACACAGTTGGCGGGGTTGTTAGGCACGGCACATTGTTTTTCTGCGCACATTTGTGTGGTTAGCTTCGACACAGCAGGCTTGGAATATCCGACACAATTGGGTTGTTATCGGCGGCACAGTTTATCCTTATTTCTAAAAATATAAAGCTAGTAAAGAGATAAAACCGACAAACCGGGAATTTCGGCGCGAAAAACAGAAATGTGCCGAACGTTACAATAATTGACAAACAAAGCACAATCTGCTATGATTACAGACAATGTTGAACTTTGGAAATTGACAAACAATCGAGGTATGCCGTATGGCCACGAATGACAGCCAGATCCCCGAAAATCCGCAGCCGGAAGTGTCGGACAAGATGGTCCCGGTGGCGACCTTCAGCGGGCGCGGCGGGCAGACCATTGTGCGCAAGAGCAATGATCTGATCCAGAACGCCATGTACAGCCTGACACTGAGCCAGCAAAAGCTGATGCTGCACATCTTTGCGATGATCAAGCCCAGCGACACCGAGCTGCCCCGGTACGAGATGTCCATCTACGAGTTTTTGAAGCTGTGCGGCGTTGACCCGCACAACGGCTCGATGTACAAGCAGGTCAAAAAGAACATTGAGGATATTGCCAACGCCAAGGTGCAGTGGATCCGCTTGGCGGGTACGCAGAAGATCACGATGTTCCGTTGGTTGAGTTCTGCGACCATCGACGAGGGAACGGGCAAGATCGTGCTGACGCTGGATCAATCGCTGAAGCCGCATCTGATCCAGCTCAAAGAGTTCTACACCACGATGAACATCACCTATACCCTGCCGATGAAAAGCCAGTACAGCCTGAAAATCTACGAGCTGTGCAAGAGCTACCAGAACCTGTATCTGAGCAAAAAGCAGAAGGGCGAGCCGCTGGTGTGGAACATCGACACGCTGAAAAAGCAGGTGGACTGCAACGCCGCCAACTGGGCGCACGTGCGCCGCACCGTGCTGGACAAGGCGAAAAGCGAGATCAACGGGCATACCGACATCTTTTTTGACTACGAGGTCTACGAAAAGGACCGCCAGCGCGTGATCGCCATTGCCGTGACCATTGAGCCGGTGGACGAGCAGGTCGCGGACAATAAGCTGGAGGAAATTACCAAGTCCATGTCCAAGAAGATGCGCAAGCGCAAGATGGAGATGGATTACGGCACGCTGGACGACGACCCGGATGTACTGACGCTGGAGTATGTGTCGGTGCCGGAAACGACGATCCCCTATTCTTACGGTGCTACGCCGGAATTGCTGGCGCGGGAGATCGAGGTGAAGGCGGAGATCGAAAAGCTTGCCAAGACCCTGATGCCCGACGAGATGGCTGCCGTGCATACGATGATCGACACGATGGCGAAGATGGCGGGCAAGGGCGGCGCCAACGACAAGATGATCGACGGCGGCAACGCGCTGTTTTTCCAGACGATGAACAACGTGATCGACAACTGCGGCGGGCTGCGCCGCTGGTTTGAGGGCGTTGCCAACCGCTACGCGATGCGGGTGATCCCGACCGCGCGCACCAAAAATGCCCCCCTGCCCTATCTGTACAAGGCGATCATGGACGACCTTGAAAATTACCGCATCTATGTGGTGGGCGGCGTGCCGGAGGAACTGACCGAGGAAGCCCCGCCGCCGGAGAAGCCGGATATCGTGGAGGCGGATTTTGTCGAAACGACCGCCGAGCCTGCGCAGGATATGCTGAATTACACCGACGCCGAAACGAAAAAATCCATGCTGGCGGCGCTGAACCGCTACACCGACCTGGACGAGCTGAGCGTGAAGCTGACCACCGGGCAGATGGAGGCGCTGGACGATATTTTGCAGATGACGGCGTATTTCTGCCGACGCAACGTAAAAGGCAAGGACGACGGCATGATGGACGGCAAGGCGAATATGCAGTTTATCGGCGCGCTGAACAAGGTCATTGGGCGGTACGGCGGTTTGACCCCGCTGTTTGAGGCGATGGCGGTGATGATGGACTACGACACCTACTGGAAAGAGCTGATGAAAAATCCCCGCATCAAGAACCCCAAGCTGGTGTTCCAGGCGGAGGTGGAAAAGGCGCTTTTGATGCCCGCCGCCGTGATGGCGGAGCATAACGCCCGCAAGGAAAAGGGCGGCAGCCAGACCGCGAAGAAGGGGTTCAGCTGGCTGGATGCGTTTGAGGACAGATAAGAAACCGCGCCCCCGCCGAGCAACGGCGGGGGTGTTTTGCAAGGGCAGTTTCTTGGACAGTAGCAATGCGGTATGAACTCTTTTGGTTGTGTCGGATCTTCAACCTGTGTATAATAAATACAATTTGACCTTATCGGATTCCCTGAAAAGGAGGTTACTCAAGTATGGAACAAACCCCTCTGGTGACTGTGTTAGTTACCACCTATAATCAAGAAAAGTATATTGCGCAGGCATTAGACAGCGTCCTGGCCCAAAAAACGGATTTTCCTTTTGAGATTTATGTAAGCGAAGACTGCGGAACCGATGGCACCCGAACCATTTTGCAGGACTATGCCCGGAGCTATCCGGATATGATTCGTCTGAACCTGCGAGACAAAAACGTAGGCATCAGCCGCAACTGGTATGAGGGCCTGTGCGCTGCGAGGGGCGAATATGTGTGCACACTGGAAGGAGACGATTGGTGGCTGGATGATTGCAAACTGCAAAAGCAGATGAATTTTCTTCGGGAACACCCGGATTACGTTGCGGTAAGCCACACCATTCGCCAGACGGACGATGCAGGCAACATCTACGGCTGCGAGCCACATGACCCTCGCATTCTGGGACACGACGCAACACCGCAGTTGTTTTTGCAGGGAGTGACGTTTTCCTGTACGGCGTGTCTGGTCAAAAATCTGTTCCGCACACCGGATGCTGCCCGAGAACGGTGTGTTACCGCAAACCGCAGCATAGCGGATTTTGCTCTGTGCATGCTTTTTTTGGATGCCGGAAAAGTCTTTGTAATGGACGAGCCGCTCAGTGCCTATCGGGTGGCGGGCACAGACGCAGCGCACCAAAATTATAATGCTACTCGCAGTGAGGTACAGAAATACTGTGATTTTCTCAGCGCAGTGGCTGCCTGTGAGGAATACTTCGGAGATAGATATCGTTTTGACACCTGTCGTATGGCAGGAACATTTTTCCCGTATTGGGATCGCATCCACGATGGCGGTCTTAAAGAATTTCGCGCCGCCATGAAACAGCATCTTCCTGCAAGCACACGGTGTCGTTGGCCCGTCTATTTTACCGTGCGCAGCGCCGGTTTGGCTGTCGCCGCACTGAAACGCAGACTGTTCCCTGGGTGAGAAAGCAGTCCCACAACTGTGCAGCGATGCAGCCGTCCTGTCTTGGATGTGCCTGCCCTTACCGCCGGCAGGCGAAAAACCCGTTGCCGCGGTCACAGGCGGCGTAAAAAACCTCGCTGCGCTGACCGATGCCCGCAGCGTGCAGCTGTGCATCCAGCCAGGATACCGTGCGCCCCGCTGCCTTGAGGTTATCCTGCATGGTGCGTCCGTCCAAAATCAAATCATACCACGGGGAAACGGGCTGCGGGTGCAGCTGCAGATCGGCGGGCGTTGCGGGGCGCACACCGCTTTTGGGCAGAAAACTGATCTGCCCGCTGTTTTCCAGCAGAGCGGTCTGGATATCGTTTAAATCAAAATACCCGGCAACGCGCGCTTGGGCAAGAAACTCGTTGATATCAATGTTGGCGCGGGACAGATTTTCTTTAAATATCGTGCCTTCGTCCATTAAAACCAGGGTGCGTCCGCTCCAGAAGCTGCGCATGGCAATGCTTTTGCAGGAGGAAATCTGCACCGCCCACGTCACGGCGCCGTACACCAGCAGCGCGGTCAGCGGGCGGTACCACTGCTCCAGATTGGTTGCCATTTCGGCGGCGATGGAGCCGATGGTGACGGCGTTGAGGTAATCAAACGGACTGAGCTGGGCGATCTGGCGCTTGCCGCCCGCCCGCGTCAGAAAAAACATAACGGCAATGGAAACCAGACTGCACAGCGCAATCTGCCCGATCTCCGCAAAAATCTGCTGCATTTGCACAAAGCCCCCTTTTGGGAGTAGTGTTTGCCGAGCGCCGGTTCATTATACACAGGCTCTGCGCTGCGGCGCAGGGCTTGTATTTTTTGCCGGACTCTTGCGTTTTTTGCAAAAATACGCTACAATATACAATACCTATATCATAGGGCAGTGCTGCACATTTTTGGGCGCACCGCCCGGTAGGAAAAGGAAAGAGGAAAAAGGAGATGCGACGGTGCAGACCGTATTCTTTATAAACCCCACGGCGGGCAGCAAAAACGCAGCGGACGAGCTTGTGCCGAAGATCCGGGCGGCCGCCAGAAACACCGGCACTCCGGTGGAAATATACCAGACGGACTATGCCGGGCAGGCGCGGGAGATGGCGCAGAAATACGCGGCAGGCGGGCAAAAAGTACATCTGTTTGCCTGCGGCGGTGACGGCACCCTGAACGAGGTATTGCAGGGTGCCGCCGGTTACGCCAACGCGGCGGTGGGCTGTGTGCCCTGCGGCAGCGGCAACGACTATGTGCGCAACTTCGGCACGGCGGCGGATTTTTTGGATATCGAAGCCCAGCTCGCGGCGCAGGAGGTCCGGTCTGACCTGATCCGCAGCACCCAAGGCTACGGCATTGATATCTTTGCTGCCGGCATCGACGCGCAGGTCGCCAACGGCATTCCCAAATGGCGGCGTGTCCCCTTCTGCGGCGGCAGCACGGCGTACACCCTCTCCATCCTGGAGGCGGTGTGCAGCTCCTTTCAGCACCGGCTGCGCATCCGGGCAGACCATATCGACATCGAGGGTACCTTTATGATGCTGGCGGTCTGCAACGGTCAGCAGTACGGCGGCGGCTACTGCGCCGCACCCAATGCCCGCATGGATGACGGACTGCTGGACGTGGTTCTTTTAAAGCCGGTTCCCCGCATACGATTACCGGGGCTGCTGGGTGCGTACAAAAAGGGCGCGCATCTTCTGCCCGACGATACCATTACCCCGCCGTTTGCGCCGTATATGACGTTTTTCCGCACAAAAAGCATTGACATACGCGTGCTGGACAACCGCCCGCTGATTACCACGCTGGACGGCGAATGTTCGCCCCAGCGGCATATCCATGCCGAAGCCGTGCCGCGGGCCGCTACCCTGCTGCTGCCACCCGGCGTCTGCACCGCAAACCGCGTATTACAGACCATAGGAGAATAAGCAAATGTCCGAAAAAGTAAAAATCAAAATCGCCCGCAATGTGGTGCATCTGCCGGTCATTGCCCTGCGCGGGCTGGTGGTGTTCCCCAATAATATTGTACATTTTGAGGTGGGGCGCGAAAAATCCATCGCCGCCATTGAGGCTGCCATGCACGGCAACAGCAGTGTGTTTCTGGTTGCCCAGCAGGAGATGGACACCGAAAACCCCGACCGCGAGGATCTGTATGCCTACGGCGTGATCGCCGACATCAAGCAGGCGCTGCGCGTGTCCGACGATCTGGTCAAGGTGCTGGTCGAGGGCAAGACCCGCGCCCGCCTGCTGGAGCTGGAAACCGAGGGCAAGTATCTGCAGGCATCGGTGCGCCCGGCGCCCGTGCGGGGCATTGCCGCCGACAAGCGCACCCAGTGCGAGGCGCTGGTGCGCAGCCTGAAGGACAGCTTTGAGGAGTACCTTTCCTTCAGCCCGCAGCTGTCCAAGGATGTGGTGTACAACATCATTTCTTCCGATAATCCGCTGTTTTTGAGCGAGTATATGCCCGCCAACCTGCTGCTGAAGTACGAGGATAAGCAGACCATCCTGAACGAAACCAGCCTGCTGACCCGGCTGGAAAAGCTGCTGACCCTGCTGCGGGAGGAGTGCCAGGTTCTGGAGATCGAGCGCGATTTGGACGAAAAGGTCAACGCGCAGATGGACAAGGGACAGCGCGAATACTACCTGCGCGAGCAGATGCACATCATCAGCGAGGAACTGGGCGACGCCGAGGACACCCGCGCCGAGGCGGACGGTTACCGCCGCAAGATCGAGGAGCTGCAGCTGGAGCCGGACACCGCCGAAAAGCTGCTGAAGGAGTGCGACCGTCTGGCGCGTATGCAGAGCAGCGCGCCCGAAAGCGGCGTGATCCGCAATTATCTGGACACCTGCCTGTCCCTGCCGTGGCACACCGCGACCGAGGATGATCTGGACCAGACGCACGCGCGCAAGGTGCTGGATCAACAGCATTACGGTATGCAGAAGGTCAAGGAGCGCATCCTGGAAATTCTGGCGGTGCGCAAGCTGAACAACGACGTCAAGGGACAGATTCTCTGCCTGGTCGGACCTCCGGGCGTGGGCAAAACGAGCATTGCGCACTCGGTCGCCGACTGCATGGGGCGCAAATTTGCCCGTATGAGTCTGGGCGGCGTACATGACGAGGCGGAGATCCGCGGACACCGCCGCACCTACATCGGCGCGATGCCCGGACGCATCATCAGCGCCATGATCACCGCCAAGAGCGCAAACCCCGTGATCCTGCTGGACGAGATCGACAAGCTGGCGGGCGACTACAAGGGCGACCCCTCCAGCGCACTGCTGGAGGTGCTGGACCCGGAGCAAAACCGCACCTTTAAGGATAATTATCTCGATATACCGTTTGATTTGAGCGAGGTTCTGTTCATCACCACCGCCAACGATGCCTCGACCATTCCCGGCCCTTTGTACGACCGTATGGACGTCATTGAGCTGCCCAGCTATACCCGCACCGAAAAATTCAACATCGCCAAGCGCCACCTGCTGCCCAAGCAGCTGAAAAACAACGGCTTGGAGGGGCGCGTCACGATGACGACCCCGGCGCTGTATGAGATCATCGACGGCTACACCCGCGAGGCGGGTGTGCGCAATCTGGAGCGCACCATCACCTCGGTGCTGCGCAAGTGCGCGCAGAAGATCGCCGCCGGCGAAAGCGAGAAGATCAGCATCTCCGCCTCCGCCGTCAAGCAGCTGCTGGGACCCGAAAAGGTCAAGCCGACCTTTATCTCCCGCAAGGATGCCGTGGGCATTGCCAACGGTCTGGCGTGGACGAGTGTCGGCGGCGAGATGCTGCCCGTGGAGGTGGCGATCATCCCCGGCGGCAGCGGCAAGATCGAAATTACCGGCAGCCTGGGCGATGTTATGAAAGAAAGCGCCCAGCTGGCCATCAGCTATGCGCGTGTTCACGCCGAAAAGTACGGCATTGCCGCCGACAAGCTGAAAACGCTGGATATCCACATCCACGCCCCGGAGGGTGCCGTGCCGAAGGACGGTCCCTCGGCGGGTGTGACGCTGACCACGGCGCTGATCTCGGCGCTGTCGGGCTACCCTGTGCGCC
This sequence comes from uncultured Gemmiger sp., assembly GCA_934529095.1. GTDB lineage: Bacteria > Bacillota > Clostridia > Oscillospirales > Ruminococcaceae > Gemmiger. Next base: position 10,009 of record CAKTAS010000041.1, read on the forward strand.
ATGACCTTGCCATGACCGGCGAGATCACCCTGCACGGCAATGTGCTGCCCATCGGCGGCTTGAAGGAAAAGAGTATGGCTGCCTACCGCGAGGGCATTTCCACGGTGCTGATCCCCAAGGATAACGCCGTGGATCTGCACGAGGTGGACGCCGAGGTCAAGGAGAAGATCCGCTTTATCCCGGTGGAGCAGCTTTCGCAGGTGCTGAAGCACGCCCTGATCATGCCGGGGCAGACGGCAAGCCGCGCCGCGCCCGCCGTGCCGCAGGCGACCAGCCTGATCGCCGGGGAAAAAGCCCCCAAGGAACCCGCTGCCGTAATGTAAAGGAACAAGTATGAATTACAACAAAAGTGAATTTATGGCAAGCTACGGCTTGTCCCGCCAGCTGCCCGAGAGCGACCGCCCGGAGATCGTGTTTTCCGGGCGCAGCAACGTGGGCAAGTCGAGCCTGATCAACAAGCTGTGCAACCGCAAAAATCTGGCGCGCGTCAGTGCCACCCCCGGCAAGACCGCGACCATCAATTTTTACCGCATTGACACGGCGTACTTTGTCGATCTGCCCGGCTACGGCTACGCCAAGGTGTCCAACGCCGAGCGCGACCGCTGGGACGAGCTGATCAACAGCTACTTTGAGGCGGACCGCGCGGTCTGCCTGCTGGTGCAGCTGCTGGACAGCCGCCATGCCCCCAGCGCCGACGACGTCCAGATGCTGGAATACCTGCACTACCATAACATCCCCTTTGTGGCGGCGCTGACCAAGGCAGACAAGCTGAAAAAGAGCCAGCTGGAAGCCACCAAGCAGGAATTTGAACGTATCTGCGCACCTTACGGCTGTAAGCAGGTGTTTTTGACCAGCGCCGAAAACGGCTATGGCATGGAGGAATTGCGTGCGCTTTTGAACGAAAGCGCCCAAGGGTGAGCCAGATGGCGTACAATGAATTTGCCTATTTTTACGATGAGCTGAACAGCGAGGCGGACTACGACGCGCTGTACCGCTATGTCTGCGGCGAGCTGACCGCCCACGGCGTGACGGACGGCATTGTGGCGGATTTCGGCTGCGGTACGGGTGAGCTGACCCTGATGCTGGCGCAGGCGGGCTATGATATGATCGGCATTGACCGCAGCGAGGAAATGCTGAGCGTACTGCGCGAAAAGGCGGAGGAGCTGGGCGTTCTGCCCCGGCTTTTGCTGCTGCGGCAGGACCTTTTGGAGCTGGACTTGTACGGTACCATCCGCGCGGCGGTGTCCACCTTTGACACCTACAACCACATCGGTCCCCTGCCCCGCTTTGAGGCAGCGCTGCGAAAAGCCGCCTATTTTATGGAAAAAGACGGCGTTTTTCTGTTTGATTTGAACACACCCTATAAACATAAATCCATATTGGCAGACCGGACCTTTGACATTGAAGCCGAGGACGCCGCCTGCCATTGGACCAACCGCTATGACGAGCAAACCGGGCGCGTGGACATTGCCATTGACATTGACTACGCCGAAACCGGCGAGCATTTCCGCGAGGCGTTCAGCGAGTACAGCTACCCGCTGGACACCGTCTGCACCCTGCTGCGCCGATACGGGCTGGAGCCTGTCAAAATTGCCGACGGCGAGGATTTCGGACCCGTGCGCGAGGACTCGCCCCGGTGGATCATCACGGCGGTAAAACAGTACACACAGGAGGAAAACTCTGATGGAACAGAATCATAATATGCTGCGCGGCATTTCGGAAAACGGCGGCATTGTATTTTACGGCGTGGACTCCACCGAGATCGTGCGCGAGATGGAGCGCCTGCACAAGACCAGCGCCGTGACCACCGCCGCGTTGGGACGCCTGCTGACGGCGGCTTCCATTATGGGCATTATGCTGAAAAGCACACAGGACTCGGTGACCGTGCAGATCAAGGGCGGCGGTCCCGCAGGGCGTCTGGTGGCGGTCAGCGACGGCACCGGCAACGTCAAGGGCTATATCGAAAACCCCGTTGTCGAGCTGCCTCCGCGCGCCGACGGGCATCTGGATGTGGGCGCGGCCGTCGGCAAGGACGGCACCATCGACGTCATCCGCGATTTGGGGATGCGCGAGCCGTACATCGGTCAGGTGCCGCTGACCAGCGGCGAGATCGCCGAGGACGTGACCACCTACTTTGCCGTGAGCGAGCAGGTACCCACCGTCTGCGCCTTGGGCGTGCTGGTGGACAAGGACCTGAGCGTGCGCTGCGCGGGCGGCTTTGTGGTGCAGCTGCTGCCCGGCGCCACCGATGCCGAGATCGACCTGCTGGAGAAAAACATCCGCGCCATGCCCAGCGTGACCACCATGCTGGAGCAAGGTATGACCGTGCGCAATATGCTGGACTTGGCACTGGAAGGCTTTGCCCCCGACATTCTGGACAACTACCATGTCACCTACCGCTGCGACTGCAGCGAGGAGCGGGTGAAAAAAATGATCCGCAGCTTGGGCAAAAAAGAGGTGGAAACCCTGCGGGACGAGGATCCCATTGCCGAGGTGGACTGCCAGTTCTGCGATAAAAAGTACCGCGTAGACCTGAACGAGCTGCTGGAAAACTGGGCGGAACCTGCAAAAAACGACGAAAACAAGTAAAAAAGTAAAAAACTTCAAAAAAGTTCAAAATTTTGGAGAAAAACGCTTGACAAATCGCCCGGGATTGGATATAATAATACCCGTCGCCCGGAGAGATGCCGAGCAAACCTCTCCAAAATATGCGGCCGTAGCTCATCTGGTAGAGCGCCACCTTGCCAAGGTGGAGGTAGCGAGTTCGAGCCTCGTCGGCCG
>CAKTAS010000042.1:0-12697 GCA_934529095.1 uncultured Gemmiger sp.
TTACTTGCTCAGCTTGAACAGCTCGTCGCCCGGCTCTACGGTGCCGGCGGCAGCCAGCTCCACAGCCTTGAAGTCATCGGTGTTGGTAACCACGGTGATGACCACGGCGGGGTGGTTGGCAGCGGCGATCTTTTCCAGATCCATCTCCAGCAGCAGGTCGCCCTTTTTGACCTTGTCGCCGACCTTGACCTTGGGGCTGAAGCCGTCGCCCTTCATCTCGACGGTGTCAACGCCGACGTGGATCAGCACCTCGGCGCCGTTGTCTGCCATAATACCCAAGGCGTGACCGCTGTCGGGGGCTTGGGTGATTTCGCCGTCGGCGGGGGCAAAGACCTTGCCCTCGGTGGGGTCAATGCCGCAGCACTGCCCCAGAATGCCCTGCGCAAACACCTCGTCGGGAATCTGCTCCATCGGCACAATGGCGCCTTTGGCGTCGGCGTACAGCACCATGGCGGGGGCTTCCGGCTCGGGCTTCTTCTTCAGAAAATCAAAAAATCCCATTGTAAATTCTCCTTCTCTTGGACAAAAGCGTCCTTACTGTATGTACCTATTATACTCTGCCGCCGGGCAAATTGCAATACGGCAGCGGCTTTACAGCAGCCGTTTTACAGCGCGTATCGCCTGCCATGCGGTTTCTGCCATTTCGGGCGCGGGGGGCATATAGCCCGCCTGCTGCCACTGCTGGATGGTGCCGAAGCAGCCGTCCACGATAAAGGACAAAAGATACCGGTCACGCTCGCTGGTGCCGTGCGGGAACTCGCCCATACAGCGGCGCAGCACGACCTCCTTGGCGTTGTGCAAAAACGGGGATTCCCAGCTTTTGCCGTACAGCGCGCGGCAGACCTCGGCGTTTTCTTCCATATAGCGGAACAGCGCCACCAGCGCGTAGGGTACTTCCTCCTGCGAGGCGTTGGGTACAATGCCGTCCAGCAGGCTGCACAGCCCCTCCAGCTGGGTGGCTTCCATCTGCTCCATCAGGGCATAGATATCCGCATAGTGGAAGTAGAACGTGCCGCGGCTGATGCCTGCCAGCCCGGTCAGCTCGCGCACGGTGATCTCCCGCAGGTCCTTTTCCTGCAGGAGTTGGATCAGCGCATTATACAGCTTTTTCTTGGTCGTCCGAACGCTGCGGTTCGCATCCCCTTTGGCATTCATACACAGCACCGCCTTTTGCCATACTCTACTACAAGCATACCGTTTTGGGGGCGCAATGTCAAGGATTTTTTAACTATTTGTATGAAAATGTTCGCCGTTTTCCTATAATTTTTAGATTGATTGCTGTTTTCAAGCCGCCCGCGATGTGCTATAATACAGGCAGAGGCACCGCCGTTGTGCAGGGTGCAGCCGCCGCAAAAATCATCTTGACAAGGCACCCCCGGCGGCGATATTTTATAGGTAGAAGCTATCTGTTTATGTATAATCAGGGAGGCAAACGCAATGGCTATTCGTGTAGGTATTTTAACTTCCGGCGGGGACTGCCCCGGTTTGAACGCAACGCTGCGCGGCGTTGCCAAGGCACTGTACCACCGCATGGGCGACAAGGTCGAGATCGTGGGCATTATGAACGGCTACGACGGTCTGATCAACGGCAACTACCGCGAGATGAGCCGCGATGAGTTCAGCGGTATTCTGACGGTGGGCGGCACCATTCTGGGCACCAAGCGCACCCCTTTTAAAAAGATGCGCATTGTCGAGGATGACCGTGTGGACAAGGTCGCCGCCATGAAGAAAAACTACCGCGCCGCCAAGCTGGACTGCCTGCTGTGCCTGGGCGGCAACGGTACCCACAAGACCGCCAACCTGCTCAGCCAAGAGGGGCTGAACATCATCGGTCTGCCCAAGACCATTGACAACGACATCTACGGCACCGATGTGACCTTCGGCTTTCACACCGCCGTGGACATTGCCACCGACGTCATTGACCGCATCCACACCACCGCCGGCAGCCACAGCCGCGTGATGTGCATTGAAATTATGGGCAACAAGGCGGGCTGGCTGACGCTGTATTCCGGCATTGCGGGCGGCGCGGATATCATCCTGATCCCCGAGATGCCCTACGACATCAAAAAGGTTGCCGCCGCCGTGGAAAACCGCGCCCGCAGCGGCAAGAACTTCTCGATCCTGGCAGTGGCAGAGGGCGCTTTCTCGACCGAGGAAGCCAAGCTCAAGCGCAAAGAGTGGACGGCGCAGCGCGCACAGGCGGGCTACACCACCGCCACCGCCCGCATCGCCAAGCAGATCGAAACGATGACCGGCGCCGAGACCCGCATCTGCGTACCCGGGCATATGCAGCGCGGCGGCAGCCCCAGCGCCTACGACCGCGTGCTGGCGACCCAGTTCGGCTCCTACGCAGCCGGGCTTGTGGCGGACGAGCATTTCGGCGTGACGGTTGCCATGGTGAACCGCCATGTGACCGCCAACCCTCTTGCCGATATTGCCGGCAAGACCCGCGGCGTACCCGGTGACTGCGATATGCTGAACGTTGCCCGCGCTATGGGCATCAGCCTTGGCTGAGCGGCAGCCCGCAAACGACAAAACAAAAGCACGCAGCTGTTCAACGCAGCTGCGTGCTTTTTATTCCTGTGGAGTGTCCGCCGGAGGCTGTTCAGCTTCGGGGGCGGGCGCGGGTTCTGCGGCTGCTTCCGACGAAGCCGGCTCAGACGATACAGCTTCCGGCGTGCTTTCCGGGGGCGGCGCGGGTGTCGGATCCGGCGCAGGGGTTGCCGCGGGTTCCGGGGTTGCCGCGGGCGTTTCCGTTGCGGCGGGCGTGGGCGTGGGTTCGCTCTCCGCGCTTTCTGCGGTTTCCGTGCTGACCGGCTCCTCCGGCGCGGCAGGGGCTTCCTCCGCCGCCGGGGTCGTGTAAGTCACGGCGTCCTTGTCATCGGTGTGCTCAGGCACGGATGTCAGCGCGGGGCGGGTGTCCTCGGTAACATAGCTGTGGGTGCGGATGTAGGTAAACAGCGCGTCCATGGCGGCGCGGGTCAGGTGGATGCCGTCGCTGGATTCCACGTAGCCTTCCTTGGCGTAGCCGGTGGCGGCGTCCTTCAGCGCCTCGGCGCTGTTCAGAAATTTCCAGCCGTTGGCATCGCACATTTCCACAATGGCTTTGTTGTACTCGTCCACTTGGCTTTGGGTCAGGCTGGCGTTGCTGTGGCTGCGCCCCAGCGGCGGAATGGCGTTTACAATGATATCCGCCGCCGGGTAGGCGTCCGCAATGGCCTGCAAGCCGGCGCGGTAGTTTTCCGCAAAGGCGGCTGCCGAATAGTTGGGGTCAAGGTCGTTGGTGCCGAAGGTCACAATGACCCGCCGGGGCTGCATAAGCGCCACCGCCTGCGGCATGGTGACATAGCTGCCGTACCCGCTGAACTTGACGCAGGCATAGTTTTGCAGGCTGCGCGCGCTCATGCCCACCGAGCCGATGGCGTTGTCGTAGCTGCAATAATCAAACACGCGGTACATACGGGCGGTGTTGCTGTCGCCCAAAAAAAGCGTGGTGTCGATGTATTCCTGCCCGGCATCCTCGGTTTCGGGCAGCACGGTGGCGGAAAATTTGCCTTGGTCAATGGTATTTTTGGTGGCGTCGTAGCCGCTTTCCTGCACGATACCGCCAAAGCCGTACCCCTTTTGGGGCTTGGCGACATTCCACACGATAAAAAACGCTGCCACGGTGCTTGCCAGCAGAAGCGCCGCGCACGCCGCCATCACCTTGCAGGCTCTGGCTACGGCGTCATAGCGGGGCGCCTTGCGCTGCGCCGGGCGGCAATGGGTCGTTTTTGCCATAGTATCCCTCTGTAAATTCGCTGCGGATTTTTTGCATACCCACGCATTATACACCATTTGGCGGCAGGATGCCAGCCTATTTTGCAATTTTTACATTATGGCAACAATTTTCACACAAAACGCCCGGCTGCTTTGCGCCCCGCTGCGGCGGGAACGGGCTGTTCAAATCCTCGGCACTCCAAGACAAAAAAGCCGTTTGTACCGGGACACGGTACAGGGTTGCGCCGGTCGGGTGACGGGATTCTCCCGCGCCCTCGCAAACAGCCCACTGGGCTGATTTGCGCCCCGCTGCGGCGGGGTCGGGCTGTTCGAATCCTCGGCACTCCAAGACAAAAAAGCCGTTTGTACCGGGACACGGTACAAACGGCTTTTTGGTCGGAGTGACGGGATTCGAACCCACGGCCTCTTGGTCCCGAACCAAGCGCGCTACCAACTGCGCTACACCCCGTAATAAAAAATCGCAGCAGAGTTGATCTACTGCGAAATGGTTGGGGATGAGAGGATCGAACTCCCACGGGCGGAGTCAGAGTCCGCTGCACTACCATTATGCGAATCCCCAATGGGCTTTGTTGTGGGCTTTGTGGGCTGCCCTCAACGCTTTAATATTATAACCGCCGCAAGCCCATTTGTCAACACTTTTTTCGCATTTTTTTGATAAAAGTTAAAGTTTTTTCGTTTTGCGCGTTCTGCCGTTATTCTGCCGGCAGGTTGGGGCGATCCTGATCGCCGTCCGCCTTGAACATCACAAAGTTGTCCGGCTTGTTGGTAAAATAGTAATACTCGGTGTTTTCGCGCAGAGGCGGGGTCAGGTAATTGGGGATGATCTGCCCATCGTCGGGCAGGCGCTCCACAAAGCCCGCAGCGCGCCACACAGCCGCCGGGATGCCCGCGTTATAGCAATCCATATACTCCGCCTTCTCGCGGCGCAGCAGGGCGTCCAGCGCGGCGCCTATGCGCGGCAGGGCAGCGTCCTCGCCCACAAAGTCCACAAGGCGCACCACCGGCACGCAGCCGGTGTCCTGCGCGCTGACCGTGCGGGTCACGGCATATGCCAGCAGACGCCCGTTCTCGCGCACTGCCCAGACATCATAGGTAAAATGCGGGTAGTGGAAGTACCGCCGCCGCATATACCAGGTATCCTTGCGGGGGGTGTGGGGCGTGGGCGGCATACCCAGCGCAAACAGTTCGTCCACGGTTTCGACCTTTTCCAGCCCCAGATCGGGGCGCACAGGCAGGATATCCGCCCGGTGCAGCACCGCAAGGCGGTACTCGCCCTTGGACGCCAGCCGGTAATAGTGCGGCATACGCTGCGCCTGCCAGCCCAAAAAGCGGTAGAAGGCGCAGGTCTTGGGCCGTATGTTGTTGCACGCCACCACCTCGGCGCCGGTCAGCTGCGGCAGGGCGTTCATCAGCTCCAGCCCGACACCGTTATGTCCCTTGGCTGCCACCCAGACGCTGACCCACACATCGCTCCCGGCGGCTGCGCCGGCGCGGATATACCCCGCCGCGCTCAGATACCGCCCGTCCTGCTCTGCCACAACAAACTGCGGCACGCCGCCCGCACCCGCGTAATAGTGGCGGTAAAATTCCGGGCGGTTGATCAGCGGCAGGCGCATATCAAAATTTTGGTTGATAAAGTCAATGACCGCGCGTTCCTCGCCCGCGGCGGCATGACGAAAGACAACATCAGACAATGGCAGAGCCTCCTGTAATGGGCAGCGTTACGCCGGTGATAAACCCGGCTTCCTCCGACAGCAGAAACGCCATGGCGGGCACGACATCGCCCGGGCGCGCATTGCGCCCCATGGGGTTGTCGGCGGCAGCCGCCTGCACGATCAGGTCGGGGGTGTCTTTTAAGAAGTTGGTTTCCATCATACTGGGCGCCACGCAGTTGACGGTGACGCCGAACTTGGCGTACTCGACCGCCAAGCTCTTGACCAATCCGCCGATGGCGCTTTTTGCCATAACGTAGGCGGCGGTGTTTTTGGGCGGGCAGCCGATGGTGTAGCTGGTCTGGATAAACAGCACGCGCCCGAATTTTGCCTTGGTCATGGCGGGCAGAATGGCGCGCAGGATGCGCACGGCGCTGTGGATCTCGATCTCCATATCCAAATCAAACCGCGCCTGATCAAACGCCTTGAACTTGGTGTTGACGACCGGCAGCGCGGGCAGGTGGATAAAATGGGTGGGCGCAGGGGCGTCCTGCAGCTGCTGCACAAAGGCATCGACCTTGGCGCGGTCGGACAAATCGGCGTCAAAGGTCCGGATGCGCCCGGCAAATTCGGCGCACAGGGCGTCCAGCTTGGGCAGATCGCCGCAGCCCTGCGCCAGCACAAGGCTGTCGGGTGCGGTGCGCAGCAGCCGCTCGATGAGGGTGCGCCCCACATCGCTGGTGGCGCCGGTGATCAGATAGGTATATGCCATCGGGGTTCCTCCTTATTTTGCAAGACCCGCCTTGATGATGCCGCGGGTGACGCGCTTTCCGTCCTGATTGGTGATGACCGCCTTGATCTCCGCCTCGCTGCCGATCTCGCTGACGCCGACCACCGTACCCTTGACGGTCAGGGTGTCGCCGATAAAAATCGGCTTGGCAAACTTGCACTCGACCCCGTGCAGCAGGCAATGCTCGCCGGGCAGGTAAACCCCCGCCAGCGTGGAAAAGAAGCTTGCGCCCAGCATACCGTAGACGACCCGCCCCGGAAATCCGCGCTGCTGCGCGTATTCCGCATCCATATGGATGGGCGAAACATCGCCGGTGATCTCGCAGAATTTCTGCATCATTTCGGCGGTGACGGTCACGGTAAATTCCTCGGTAACGCCGGGGGTCATTTCAGCCAAGGTGTAGTGGTTCATAGGGGTACATCCTTTTCACATAAAAATCCGAAAAAAGGCGGCACAAGGCCGCCCGTTTGCTATTATACCATGCGGGACACGAGGTCCAGCAGGTCACCGACATCCTTTAAGCCGCGCACATCGGCGAGCTTGAATTTGATGCCAAACTTTTTCTCGATGGCAGTCAGCAGGTTGATCTGTTCCAGGCTGTCCCAGTCCTCGATATCATCGGCGCAGGTGGCGCGGGTGATTTCCAGCGTGTCATCGTCAAAATTATCGCGGAAAATATCCTGTACCGCGCTCAAAATTTCCTGTTCGGTCATAGTGTGACGCTCCTTTATTGCATTTTAGATGCCTACATTGTAGCATACTTGGGGCTGCCTTGCAAGCGCTCAGCCGTTTTGGAACGGCGCATCGTCGGTCAGACCATCGGCGCGCAGCATATTGCGCATCACGTCAATGTCGGCGCTGACGTCCATCGCATCGTCCTGAAACAGCTGATCCAGCTGCGTTTCAAAGGCGTGTACCAGCATATCCATCGTCTGCTCGATGCGGCGCTTGGACTCGGTGATGTTCTCCCCTTCCACATTCTGCGCGTCCAGCTCGGCGTAGGTTTTCAGCAGCTTGAGCGAGGTCGGGAGATAATAATCCATAAACTTGCGCATCTTGGGCAGCTTGTCGGGGTCGGACTTTGCCTGTTCAAAAATTTTGGCAGACACTGCCTCCAGCCGGCTGATCTTGTCGCTCATCACCTCGTCAGGGATGGCGTCATTGACGGCGCGCAGCTCGTCCAGGATTTCCTGATACTGATCTTTTTGCTGCTGCACCGTCTTTTTCGGCTTGGGCTTTGCTGCTTTTTCCGGCGGGCGCTCCTTGACGACAAGGCAGCGGCGGCGCATATCCAAAAAGGCGTTTGAGCCGAACAGCCCCTTGTCGATGCAGTTTTCCAGATGCTTGCGGCATTTGTCGTAGCTGCAGGGAATGGCATCAGCAATGTCCTGAATGTACATATACGGGGCATCGCCCACGATGTTCTTGATTTTTTTGCGCATACGGGACGTAGTGCGCACATGGCTGGCACCCAGCAGGCAGCCCACGCCGCCGCTGAGCGCGATCAGCGCGGGCATGGTGTCCTGAATGAGCCATCTCCAGTAGTAGCCGCCCTCGGTCAGGGCATCGGGCAGCCAATAAATGCCTTCCGGCAGTGCCAGTAGCGCCACCGCCAGCAGCGTCACACCGGTAACGGTAAGCCCCAGCGCCAGCCCCGCCTTGTCGCCCTCGGTCTTGATGGCGGGCGTTTTGGCAGGGCGGTCATACACGGCCGCGCGGGTGGGGCGGTTGTACACGGCGGTGTACTCGCGGTGCATTTTGGTCTGAACTGTGTGGGCTTTTTGCTCAAACCCGCCCAGCTTGCCGTTTTTGATGGCGGCATTGATGGCGATAAACGCCAGCCCCACCGGCCACGCGCCCAGCACAAAGGCAGCCACAACGCTCCACCACGGGAACTGAAACGGCGCATCGCTGCGGTGGTATTCGCCCGGGGTCGTGTAGCGGTTCTGGTAGCGTGGGTCGCTGCCGCTGTAAGGCTGGTCGGGGTCGGTATAGCGGGGTTTGCTGGGGTCACTCGGGTCTTGATACGGCATAATGTTTCCTCAATACTTACGGTATATCGTTTAAAAATTGTTTTACGTCCTCACTGAGATAGTAGGTGCTGCCCTGCTGGTAGGGGTTTTGCTTGCTGTACGGCGTGTGGGTACACAGGTAGCTGACCCACTTGTTGTAGCCCGAAACCTTGAGATGCACGCCGTCCGGCTGGGCGTAATCGGCAAGCAGGTAGCCGTTTTCATCGCTGAATTCGGCGTTCAGGTCGAGGAAGTACATCCCCCGCTCGGCGCACAGGGCGCGGATCTGCTCGTTGATGGGGCGCAGATGGTCGGGTGCCAGACCGGGCATATCGGCGGCAGCCTCCTGCGTGGCAGGCAGGATGGACTGCACGAAAAAGCGGGTGTTGGGCAGCGCGGCGGAAAGCTCGTCCAGCATACGGGCGTAGTAGTTGAGAAAGCTCTGCTCGCCGCCGGTCTGCACCAAGGCGTTGGTGCCAAGCAGCAGGTACAGCTTGGCGGGCTGGGCGGCGGTGAGTACATCCATGGCGACTTCCTCGCCGCGGTCGGGGCTGGTGACGGTAGTGCGGTTGACGATGGTGTTGGGGCTGATGCTCTTGTAGCCGCAAATCAGCGCGCCGCCGACGTCAATGCCGTACTCGGCTGCGCAGAAGCCTTCGGTCAAAGAGTCGCCCAAGAAAGCGGCATCGGCAAACCAAGCGGTGGTCACGCGACCAAATTCCGGCACATCTACAATGGATTTTTCCGGTGCCGGGGTGTAGGTGCAGCCTGCTTCGGCGGTTTGCGGCACGGGACCGACCGCCCCCCAGTTGAGCGCCTGCACGTTGGTGCTGCTTTGGCTGCCGCCGTAGGGCAGCGGTGCCACCAGCTGGGCAGAGCCGATATTGGGTGCGGCGGGGATGGCGGTGGGGTCGATGCCCTTGACGGTTTTGGGCAGCAGCATCGTGATGATGCCAGACACCAGCAAAATGCCCCCCACCGTGCCGGCAAACAGCAGTTGACGGCGGCTGCGACGGCGGGCGCGGGCGCGACGGGCAGCGGCGCGGCGCTGCTCCGGCGTGGGGGCAGGGCGGCGCGGCGGCGGATTCGGGCGCGGCGGGGTGACCCAGTCCCCCTGCCAGTCGTCAGGCTGCGGGGGCTGCACATGGCGGCGCGGGGCGCTGCTTTGCGCGGGGTCTTTGCGGTAGATTCTGCGGTTGTCCTGCGGCACGGCGGGTCACCTCCTTTTGGGTGTTATCGTAAATTATAGCACAAACGCGCGGGTAAAAACAATGGGACAGCCGGGTTTTGCCGGCAATTTTTGCGGGGGAGGATTTTTGCAGCAGGTTTTGGTTTTTGCTTCAACCGCAAAGCACCCATTTCCGGCAGGTTTGTAGGGGACGCATAGTTGCGTCCCGTGCGGTTTGCCCATCAGGTTGATTTGCCGGTATGGCTGCAACGGGCGGCATATATGCCGCCCCTACGGAGTACCCGTAATACTGCCATCGCCGCAAATTTGCCCCTCATCAGTCACCTGCGGTGACAGCTCCCCCCGGAGGGGGAAGCCTTTCCGTGCCCCGCGCTTCGGAAGTAGCGGCGCCTTTCTTTGGTACTTTCTTTGGGCGTCCAAAGAAAGTACACATACGTTGCACCTTTTACCTGTACAACTTCTTTTTCTGCTGCAGCGCTGCAATTTTAATGTACAGCGGGCGGGGCAGAAAACGCCCGACGGTCATACCCAAGGCAACGGCGGGTCCCGGCACAATGACGGTCTTGTGGCTGCGGATGCCCTGCAGGGCGCAGCGCACGCAGTATTCCGGCGTGATGCCGTGCAGCGCAAACTTGACATTGGCAACCGAATTGAACTCGGTATTGACCGGTCCCGGACACAGGCAGCCGACATAGACGGCGCTGTTCTTGCGGCGCAGCTCCTCCGCCACGGCGCTGGTCAGGCTGACAACATACGCCTTGGTGGCGTAGTAGGTTGCCATATACGGTCCTGCCGGCATCAGCCCCGCGCAGGAGCCGACGTTCAGCAGCGCGCCATGCCCCTGCTTGCAGAGGATGCGCGTGACCTGCTTGGTCAAAATATGCAGCGCCCGCACGTTGACGGAGATCATTTCCAGCTCTTTGTCAAGGTCGGTGTCCAAGAACATCCCGCAATCGCCGAAGCCCGCATTGTTGATAAACAGGTCAATGCGGCGCCCCTGCAATTCCTTGACAAGGCGCAGACACTCGCTTTTTTTGGCAAGATCCGCAGGAAAAATCTCGCAGGTGGTGGTCATGCCGGCGCTGAGCTTGCGCAGACGATCCTCGCGCCGGGCAACCAGCATCAGCTCGTACCCGCGGGCGGACAGCTGGCGGGCGAACTCGGCACCGATGCCGGAACTGGCGCCGGTGATAACGGCAAATTTAGGCATGGTTTTTCTCCTCTTTTACCGGATGTCAGCGATGGCGTCCTACGCCGCCGCCGCGGCTGGAACCGCCGCCCGCCTTAAAACCGCCGGACGGACGCGCACCGCCAAAACCGCCGGACGGGCGTGACCCGCCGGGGCGCGGACCGCTGCTGAACCCACCGCCGGGGCGGGGACCCGGGCGCGAACCGCCCGGACGCGGACCCGGTGCGCCAAAACCACCGTAGCCGCCGTAACCACCGCGCGGCGGCGGGGGCGGCGGAGGCGGGCGCCGGGGACGGCGCGGAGGCGCGACAAAGAAAACCGGACCGCGTCTGCGCCGACGCGGTGCGCCCCAACCGCCGCCGGGACGCATCAGGTTGGTGATCAGCGCAATGACCAGAATAACGGCAAACAGGATCAAGATCCATTGCATAAGGTCTGCACCTCCTCGGTCGTAGGAAACAGAACCTGCACCGGCGCTGTTGTCGCTCAGGCTGACGCCGTAGATGCGGCACAGGCGGTTGGCAATGGAGCTGACCGCCTTCTGCGTGCCGGTGTCGTAATCGCCCTTGACCCAGCTGGGTTCCAGATCGTCCTGCAAAATGCTGTCGAGCGTCGAGTAGGAAAGCTGGCTTTCCAACCCATCGCCGCGCATAATGTAGTAGTCTCCGCCGTCGGCTTCATAGGGTGCCAGCAGCAGCAAAACGCCGTTGTCCTGCTCGGCATCGCCCAGCCCCCAGGTGTTGAACACCTCGTAGGCTACGCCCTCCATGGTGGAGTTGCCGATCATATCCTCCAGCGTGTAGACGCCGATCTGCGCCCCGCAGGCTTCCTGCAATTGGGTGGAAACGCTGTTGATGTAATCCTCGGTATCGGCGGACAGAATATCCGCGTGATCCGCCACGGCGTTTGTGTCGGACACCGAAATTTTGGGGGCCGCCAAGGCGGGCAGCGCCGCAGCGCCGGTCAGCGCCAGCGCCGCAGCCCCCGCCCAAAGGCGCTTGGTTGCGTGTTTCATAGGCTATAGTTCCTTATTCTGCACCGCAGCGTGAATGATGCGGTGCCGTCCTTATTGTGTATTGGAAAAACTTGGTACTTCTCCCACGCCCCACAGTGCGGAAATGACATTGGCGGGGAAAGCCGCCGCCTTTTTGTTGTAGGCGGCAGCCTGCCGGTTGTAGGCTGCCGCGGCGCGTTCCAGGGTCGCCTGTGCCGACACAAAGGCGTCGTACTGGGTGTCCATCTGGCGCTTGGCATCGCCGCTTGCCTTGGCGCTGCCGGTCGCGTACAGGGTGTCCACCGCGCTGTACAGCTGCTTGTTGGCAGCGTACTGAACCGGCGGCTGCGCACCGTTTTCCTGCGCGGAGGTATTCCATGCATCAAGGGCGGCAGCGGCGGAAAAAACCGCGTCGTTATCGCTGCCCAGCACCGGCTCGCACAGGCGGATGAGGTTGGCGGCAGCGTCGGCCTGGGTGTCAAAATCCTGCTGGATGCCATGCCCGTATTTGTCGGTGGCGGTGTAGGTATCGCAGACTGCGCGGTATTGGCTTTTCAGCGCGTTGCCGCCGATGCCGAACACCGACACCAGCACGCACAGCGCCAGCACGCCCGCCGCCACGGGGCGTTTTTTGACCGGGGCAGGCAGCTTGGTTTCCACCTCGCCCAAAATTTCCAGCTGGGGACCGTGGATGGTAAAACTTTCCTGTTGTTCCAGTTGCATAGCGGTTTCCTTTACTGGTTGATCTCCATCAGCTTGGCGCGCAGCTCACCCTCAATGCGTCCCAGTTCCTGCTCGGCGTTGGCACGCTTGACCTTGCCGTCGGCGCGGATCTTGTTCAGTTCGTCCAGCGTTTCGATCAGCTGCTTGTTGGTCTGCTGCAGGGTTTCGATATCCACAATGCCGCGCTCGGACTCCTTGGCGATGTCAATGGTTCCCTGTTTAAGCGTAGCAGCGTTCTTTTTCAGCAGTTCGTTGGTGGCGTCGGTCACGGCGCGTTCTGCCTTCATCGCCTCTTGGCTGTGGGCGATGCCCAGCGCCAGCACCATCTGGTTTTTCCACAGCGGGATGGTGTTCATAATGGTGGTCTG
>CAKTAS010000043.1:0-12576 GCA_934529095.1 uncultured Gemmiger sp.
CCCCAGCTCATAATCAACACCACGACCGTGCGGATGGCGGTTGCCAGCGTGGAGTTTACGCCCTCAATGCCGATTTTCGCCAAGATGGAGGTCAGCGCCGCAAATACCGCAGACCCCAATGCAAAAACAAACCACATACAAATGCCCCCTTTTTACACCACTGTACCACGGTTTTCGGCGCTTTGCAACGGTCGTTTTGGGGCAAATGTCTTGTTTTTGTACTATGTCCACAGCGCCCGCGAAACCGCCCCCGACAGGCGGTTTGTAAAATCAGATTTTACGGACTTTATAAGCCAAAGCCGTATTCGTAGTAATTTCCGGCAGCGTCACGGTAGGCATACGCCTTGCCGTTTTCGTCCTTGAGGGAATCCGGCATATAGCGGTCCTTGGCAAAGCCGGGTACATCGTTGGGGCTAATGCATACGCCCTGCGCATTGACCGCCAGCACCTCGTCGCCCTTCGGCAGCGTGATAGGCAGCTTGCCCGTGGGCGCAAAACGCCCGAAGATGACATCCAGCGTGGCATCGCGGTAGGTGTCAAAGCCCGCCAGCAGCACATCGCTGATGCCCTCGACATGGCCCACCTGCCATGCCATCGTGAAGTTGATGTTCGAGATCACCTTGCCGCCGTGGGCGTGTACTGCTGCGGCAATTTCTGCCAAGCGGTGTGCGCCGGACAGGGTGGTTTCGGTATGGGTTTCGGCGGTGGGGCGACCTTCGGCATCCACGTTATGCACGGTCTTGTTCTCGCAGATATCCAGCTCCAGATAGCCGGGGGTGGCATTGAAATACTCACCCGAGGACGGCGACACAAACAGCAGCGCAATATCCGCCTCGGCAGCATCCTCCACCAAGGTGCAGCCCTTCAGTTCGCTGCGCAGCGCCTGCGTGGCGGCTTGTGCCTGCTCCGAATTTTTCAAAAACGCCTCGGCATAGATCTTCTTGCCCTCAGAAATCGGCAGTGTACCGTCATTTTTCAGCAGTACTACGCTGCGGCGGTGCGCCTCGGCTGCGGCAGCCCAATCTGCCGGGTTGGCAACCACACGCTCTGCCTCCTCGGGGTCGCGGTAGGGGTCGTCAAACATACCCAAGGCAAACAGTTCGGTCAGCGTGCGGGTCACGGCGCGGTCCAACGCCGCATCGGTCAGCACCAGCTGCTCTTTGGTAAAGCCCTGCGGCACCGGGTGGGTGTCGTAGTAATCGCTGTGGGCGCGGTCATACGCCTGCTGCCCGGCTTCGTTGTCAAACAGACCGCTGATAATATCCACACCGGCGTGGTTCACGGCAAAGCCGATGCGCTCAGGCACATCCAGCATTTCCACGCCCCACGCCATATTGTGGGCAATACCGGTGTCGGAGTTGATGTACCCGGTAAAGCCCATCTGCCCGCGCAGCATGGTATCAATAAAATAGTGGTTGTAGGCAAAGCCGTAGGGCTGCATATCAATTTCATTGCCCTGCAAATCGTGCTGCGGCGCGCTTTTTTCGGTTGCGGGCTTAGAGTAGTACGGCATCACCGAGGCAGTGCCTGCCTTGACGGCTGCCGCAAACGGCGGCAGGTGGTAGGTTTCCAGACTGCCGGGGGTGGCGTAGACATTCCACTGCCCTGCCGCATAGTGCGGGTCAAAGCCGTTTTCCCGCGCGCCGCCGCCCGGGAAGTGCTTGGTGGTTACTGCCACGCCGTCGGTAGTCACGCCCTTGTCGCTGCCTTGGATGCCGGGGATGATGTGGCTCATGATCTCGCTGATCAGCTCCGGGTCCTCGCCAAAGGTGCCGTAGGTACGCTGCCAGCGGGGATCGGTCATCGTGTCCGCCATATACATATAGCCCTTGCGCAGACCGCAGGCGTTCCACTCTCTGCGCACAGTGGCGGCAAACTTGTCCACAAGGTCGATACGGTAGCCCTTGACGGCGGCGGCAATGCCCAAGGTACCCGGCCAGGTGGCAAGCACACCGCCGGCATCGTTCATACCAAAGACCAACTCGCCCTTTTCGTTGCGGGAGTTGGACGCCGCTGCCACGGGGATAAAATGCTCGCACTGCTCGCAGACGGCGTGGGCTTCATTCATCCAGTCCGCCATATCGGCGGGGGTCGCGTTGGCGCGCAAAATCACATGGCGGTTGAACCACTCTTTTAATAAGGTAGTTGTGCTGGGCAGATGCTGCTCGCCAAAAATCGTCTTGCCGCGGAACTCCCCCTCGTCCAGAATGCCGTACTCGTCGGATTTGCGCTCCATATTCTTGTACATGGCAGCCATGGGTCCGGTCATGGGGTACTTTGCCATACGCCAGTCAGAGATAAACAGCTGGGCGATTTTTTCCTTAACGGTTAGCTGCTGCACATAGGCTGCGGCACGCACGGCGGGGGCATTGCGCCAGTCGTTGACGGCGGACAAGCTGCCGCTGCCGTCGATATCCTTAAAGGTCAAGCCATCCTGCGTAAATACGCGGCGGTCCACGGTGGATACCTGCTGCCCGTTGGGGTTTGGGTAAATTTTAATGCGCTGTGATGCTTTGGGCATAAAATAGCTCCTTCCTACGGTAAACGCAAAATGCGGGTACGCGCAAAGGCAATACCCGCTGGGTGGTTACGGTTTACTTGTCAGACTTGAAATCCAAAGGCAGGGTGGTCCAACGGGCGCGGAAGTGGAACGCCGCATCCTTGGGCTGACGCTGGCGGGTAAAGATGCCCTTTTTGTTGCCGTTGACACGCATAATGCCCTCGGTCGTCTGGAAGTCGGCAAAGTTCCAGACCAGCTCTCCCTTGACAAACTCGTAGCTGTCAAACACAGCGTGGTTCATATCCAGATACTCGTTCTGGTATTCCTGGCTCCACATCACGCTGGGCAGCTTATGCTCACTGGGCATCGTGTCGGCGCCGTACTCGGTAAAGATCATCGGGCGACCGTGCAGCACCATACGCCAGCCGTCCATCTCCTTGCGGAAGGCGGTTTCGGCGTCCACAATGCTCATACCGCCCATCACATACCAGCCGTAGTAGCGGTTCAGGCTGATAAAATCGGCAAACTGCTGACCCTTGCTGTTGTGGGGCAGGCTCATCATAACGATAGCGTAGGTCCGCGGGCGCTTCTGGGGGTCGATCTCGTGCGCCAGATCAAACAGTGTCTTGAAGTACGCCTCGGTGCCTTCGCTGGTGCATTGGGGTTCGTTCAGGATGCTCCACGCAATAACGCTGGCGTGGTTTTTGTCGCGGTTGATCATATCGATCAGCGCAGCCTTGTGGTTTTCCAGCAGCTGAGGCGTGGTTTCCTTCTCAAACCAGCCGACCCTCTTACCGTTGCCTTGGTTGGCAGCCAGGAAGTTCATGGTGCTTTCCATAAAGCCGACGGCGGGTACTTCATCAATGATGAGGAAGCCCTCCTCGTCTGCCATCTGGTACAGCTCCTCGGCATAAGGGTAGTGGCTGGTGCGGAAGCAGTTGGCGCCGATCCACTTCATCAGCTCGTAATCGCGCTTGACGGTGGCAAGGTCCAGACCGCGTCCGCGCAGGTCCGCGTCCTCGTGCTTGCCGAAGCCGCGCAGGTAGACGGGCTTGCCGTTCAGCAGGAAGTTGCCGTCCTGGATTTCAAAGGTGCGGATGCCGATTTTCTCGGTGTACTCGTCCACCACGGTTTCACCGTCGGTGATGCGGATCACAAAGTTGTACAGGTACGCGGCATGGACGTTCCACAGCTTGACATTGTCAATGTGCAGGGTGCCGGTTTTGCCCTCGGCATGGGCGACCTTTTCGGTGCCGTCCAGCACGTCAATGCTGACCGTATGCCCGCCGTTGGTAGTCACGGTGTAGGCAACATCGGCGGCGGTGCCGTTCAGGCTATGCACCACGCTGAAGTCCAGCACACGCTCCTTGGGCAGGGCGGTCAGCTTGACCGGGCGGTGGATGCCGGCGTAGTTGTAAAAGTCAAAATACGGGGTGGCAAACTTTTTTCCGTTGGACAGCGTGGTGGTGCGTCCGGCGGGCAGCATCGTTTCATTCAGCTCATTGTTGGCAAGCACCGCCAGATGGTTGAACTGATTGTAGCGCACAATATCGGTAACGGCTGCGTCGAACGGCAGGAAGCCGCCCTCGTGGGTGGTAACCTCCACACCGTTGACAAAGATGCGGGCGCGGTGGGTCACCGAGCCGAAACGCACGGCAATGTCCTTGCCCTCCCACTCGCCGGGGACAAAGAAATCCGTTTCGTACCAGAAATCGCCGCAATACTCGCGGGATTCCTTATCGGTAAAGAAATCGCAGAAGGATGCAGGCACCGGCATGGTGATGCTCTCGGGCAAGTGCAGCGCCCAATCGTTGTCAACGCCCTTGCTTTCGGGGTCAAAGGCAAAGCGCCACATTCCGTCCAGACTTACCACGCGGCGCGAGCCGGAATCGCAGGGATACAGCAAAGATTTGTTTTCCATGGTCAGTTTCTCCTTTAGGCGTAAAGGTTCTTGGCGCAGTTCTGCCCGGCAGCCATTTCAGCGCGGCTGCCACTGCTTTTGTCAGTTTTATTATGCCACAAGCCTGCTTTTTTGCGTGAGTAAGATTTTTTGGCAAATGCGTAAGATTTTACAGTGTCCGTTCCAAAACAGGCAATTCTCTACATTATAAAATAGACAGCTCAGTTTTTGTGTACAATGCACAAAAGTTTTTACCGATAAGGAAAAATCGAAGAATTATACGCTAAAATCGAAAGAATTTACTAACACTTTCGTAAAAATCTGTTCATAATAAAGACATAAAGTTGCTCGCCCTGCCTGCGGCAAGCCGCATCGGACTCTGCCCCCGATACAGCATCCGCGCCACAGACTCCGGACGAAACACGAAAAAAGGAGAAAAAACTATGGCTACAATCAGAACCTTGCCCGACAAGTATTACGACAAGGACTACGAAACCAACGGCATTCACCGCGTTCCCCTTTGGCGTATTGCGGGCTTTGCCATGAACAACACCGCCACGAACGTCTACCTGATGTTCATGAACTACTGCACCTTCTACCTGCTGGGCTTCGTCGGCGTCAGCATGGTGGTTGCCTCCAGCTTCCTGATGATGATGCGTCTGTGGGACGGCGTCACCGACCCGTTCGTCGGCTTTATGGTTGACAAAACCAACGGCAAATTCGGCAAGAACCGTCCGTTTATCGTCATCGGTCAGGCTGTCCTATTCGTGACCAGCTTCATTATGTTCCACGTCACCCACAAGCTGCCCGAAGGTCCCATCCGCTTTGTTTTCTTCCTCGTGATGTGCTGCCTGTTCTACCTTGGCTACACCTGCCAGTGCGTTGTTACCAAGAGCGCCCAGAGCTGCATGACCAACGACCCCAAGCAGCGCCCCATGTTCGCCTCCTTCGACGGCGTGTTCAACACCGTTCTGTTCACCGCGCTGGCCATTGTTGTTTCCAACATTGCCGACAAGTACGCCGACGTTGGCAACTACACCTCTGTTGAGTTCTTCCACGAGTTCTGGATGCTGTCCGCCTTCATGTCCTTGGCGTTCACCATCGTGGCTGTTATCGCCATCACCCCCAAGGATCGCCCCGAATTCTTCGGCACCGGCAAGGCTGTCAAGATCAGTCTGAAGGACTACTGGGATACCCTCAAGAACAACCGCGCCATCCAGATGCTGATCCTGTCTGCCTCTACGGACAAGCTCGGTGCCCAAGCCAAGTCCAGCGCCGTCGGCGTTGCTATGTTCGCCTGCATGGCCGGCTCCATCAAGCTGCAGGGCACTGTTACCGCCCTGACCATGGTTCCCGGCGTTATCCTGACCTTCCTCTCCGTTTCCCTGCTTGCCACCCGTCTGGGTCAGAAGAAAGCCATGGTCGTCGGCTCTATCGGCGGCTTGATCATCAACATCCTGCTGGGCTGCCTGTGGTTCTTCGGCGATCCCTCCACCATGACCTCTGACCCTGCCACCGGCGCTTTGAACTGGGGCTTCTTCACCATCGCCCACATCGGTCTGTCCGTCCTGCTGGCCGGCTGCCAGGGCATCTCCGGCAACATCGTTATCCCCATGACCGCTGACTGCGCTGACTACGAAGTCTATCGTTCCGGTCGTTACGTTCCCGGTCTGATGGGCACCCTGTTCAGCTTCGTTGACAAACTGGTTTCCTCTTTCGCCCCCATGATCGCCGGTGTTGTCTTTGCCGCCTGCGGCTTCGTGGACCACAACCCCAGCTTGGGCGACGTTGTCACCCCGCAGCTGCGCGCCGGCATCGTATTCCTTGCCTTCGGTATGATCTCCCTCGGTCTGATCTGCAACCTGATCGCCATGAAGTTCTACCCCCTGAGCAAGGAAAAGATGGCTGAGATTCAGGACGAGATCGTCAAGATCAAGGTCGCTGCCATGAACGAGCAGGCTTAATTGACAAACCAGTCCTGAATACTGTATACTTAAAGCAGCTTACACAGGAAGCCGCCCGCCTCGGCGGTGCGGCTTCCTTCTTTTATTAGGAGAGATACAAACTTGAACGATCAGAACCAAACATCCGAAAAGAACGAAAAGCCGTCCGCTGTTGATATTGCAATTGCGCAGGATCAGCTCAACTCCCTGCGGGAGGAAAACGGCATTGCCGACACCGCCAAGCACGGTCCCATCTGGCACGCGATCGACGCCTTTTTTAATGTGCGCGCCAACCGTGTAAAGCAAAAGGTCAGCCGCAAAACCTACCTGCGTTTGTGCATTTTGGGTATTTTCGGCGCCCACCGCTTTTATGCCAAACAGTGGGTCACGGGCATTTTCTATCTTGCCACCTGCTGGACGGGTATTTCCATCGCCATGACCATCATTGATGCTATAACGGTCATTCCGATGCTGCCGGATGAAAACGGTATGATCGAACTGTAATCCCCACAAGAAAGGCTGCTTACTATGGACATTATGCAACTGCTGTTCAACCCCAACCACGAAGCCCCCAGTGGCTGGGTGCTTGTCGTACTGATTCTGCTGGCTATTGTACTGCCTGCTATCATGCGCTATGTGGCAGAACACCGCCACCGCAAATAATACCTATGCCTTATAAAACCGACCGCCGTTCGCAAAATCGCGCTGCGGTCTGTTTTTGTTGAAGTAGAAGTTAAAAATGTGAGGTGTCTGTTATGCAGGTGGATCCGTTGCTGGTCTTAAAAAAGCTGGCATCCAGTTACGATATCAAATGCCTGCGGGTCGCCGCCCCGTTTGCCGGGCTGGAGGATTTTGACTACGGCTTGCGCAAAGCCCTTGACCCCCAGTTTGAATGGCAGGAGTTCGGCAAGCTGCTGGTGCAAAGCACTGCCGAAAACGTGCTGACCGTCACCGAGGATATGTTTGAGCTGCAATATGCGCTGTTCCGCATCCCGGACGAGCCGGAGTCCGTATTTCTGATGGGACCGTGGACCAATGGCACCCGCACAAACGAAACCAGCGAATGGATCCGCAAGCACATCGGCAAACAAGCCTGCGAGGTCGTACAAAATTATTACAGCAGCGTGCGCGTGGTACAGGATAACCGCTTTATTTCGACCATCAGTACCATTGTGGGGCTGATGATGCCGCCCGACGAATACCGCGTGGTGGAAAAGCGCGAATTTTTGCCGCTGAATTTTGCGCTGGATACCCGCTATTTTCAAGAACCCAGCTTTGAGCAGGAGCTGCCGCAAACCATGCTGGAGGAGCGCTACGCCACCGAAAACAAGCTGATCGACGCTGTCAGCCGCGGCGACGTGGATGCCGCCATCAACGTCTGCCATCAGATGGGGCGCTACACCTACAACGGGCGATTCTTCGGCACCCTGTACCAGATCAAAACCAAGATGACCATTATGAATACCCTGATGCGCAAGGCGATCGAGCGCGGCAAGGTGCATCCGTATTACATTGACAAAATTTCCTCCCGCTATGCGGCGCAGATCGAATCCATAACCGATTTGAACGACCCTTCGATGATTTGGGATATGGTGCGCCAATACTGTGCCTATGTGCAGCGGTATTCCGTCAAGGATTACACGCCGCTGGTGCAAAAGGTCATCAACCATATCAACCTGAATCTGGCAGAGCCGATGTCGCTGAAAAGCCTTGCCGCGATGTGCTTTATCAGCCCGTCCTATCTGTCCAGCCTGTTCAAGCAGGACACCGGCACGACCATTGTGGACTACATCAACACCCAGCGGGTCGATCGCGCCGCCGTGCTGCTGGCAACCACGGACCGCAGCATCGCCGCTGTGGCTGCCGCCGTTGGCATTCTGGACGTGAACTACTTTACCAAGATTTTCAAAAAACAGCTCGGCACCACACCCACCCAGTACCGCCGCGAAAAGAAAGCCACGTTAAACGGGTAATTTGTGCTATGTGTGCAAAAAGGCAGGCAAAATCCCTGCAAGAAAATACGAATGGAACATAAAAATGTTCTACCCTGCCCTGCCGATTTCGTGGTACACTGATTACAGAATAAAAAAGCACCCCCTAAGGCAAACACCGAAAGGAGAATTTTCTATGAGAAACCTGTATTCCCTCAACCAAGGCTGGACCCTCAGCTTCCCCAAGGGTGAGCGCGAAACCGAAATCGTCAACCTGCCCCACACCTGGAACGCTGTGGACGGCATGGACGGCAACGGCAGTTATCTGCGTACCACCGCTGTTTACACCCGCACCTTTAAGGCTCCCACCCAGCCCTTGGCAGGCGGTCGCCTGTACGTTGAGATCCCCGCCGCAGCCCTGAAGGCTACCGTGCGCATCAACGGCAAGGACGCCGTCACCCATGAGGGCGGCTATTCCAACTTCCGCGCCGACATCACCGACCTGTGCGTTGCCGGCGACAACGAGATCAGTATTGAGGTCAGCAACGAGGATACCCCCACCATGTACCCCGCTTCTGCCGACTTTACCTTCTACGGCGGTCTGTACCGCGGCGTCAACCTGATCAGCGTACCCGAAACCCACTTTGATCTGGACTACTACGGCGGTCCCGGCATTATGGTCACCCCCACCCCCACCGAGGACGGCGGCGCAGACTTTACCATGCAGGCATTTGTCACCAACCCCGGCGACGATTTTACCGTTCAGTACATCCTGGAAGACCCCTACGGCTGGGAAATTGCCGGTGCCGTGCGCCCCTCTGACAACTCTGCCGTGACCCTGCACATCCCCGAGGCTGTCCTGTGGAGCATGGACGAACCCAACCTGTACACCGTCACTGCCCGCCTGAACCGCCGCAACGAAACCTATGACGAGATCTCCGTCAACACCGGCGTGCGCAGCTTTGCTGTCACCCCCGACGGCGGCTTTTCCATCAACGGCGTTGCCACCCCGCTGCGCGGTGTTTCCCGCCATCAGGACCGCCTGTATAAGGGCAACGCCCTGAGCGCCGAGGATCACTACGAGGACGCACAGATCATCAAGGATTTGGGTGCCAACACCATTCGTCTGGCACACTATCAGCACAGCCAAGACTTCTACGATGCCTGCGACCAGCTGGGCTTTGCCGTTTGGGCAGAGATTCCCTTTATCAGCGTGTTCAAGCCCGGCGATGCCGCCCACGAGCATTGCCGCCAGGAAATGAAAGAGCTGATCATCCAGAACTACAACCACCCCTCCATTATGTTCTGGGGCATCTCCAACGAGATTTTGATCGGCGGTATCAGCCAAGAACTGGTTGACCGTCACCACGACCTGCAGAAGCTGGTCAAGGAGCTTGACCCGACCCGCCTGACCACCATTGCCCACGTTTCCCATACCCCCACCGACGGTCCGATGCACCACATCACCGATGTGGAAAGCTACAACCATTACTTTGGCTGGTACGGCGGCAAGATCGAGGACAACGGTCCGTGGCTGGATAAGTTCCACGCGGAGCATCCCGACATCTGCCTCGGCGTATCCGAGTACGGCTGTGAGGGCATCGTGAACTGGCACAGCAGCAACCCGCAGCGCAAGGATTACAGCGAGGAATACCAGACCCTGTACCACGAGCATATGGCACAGGTCTTTGAGGAGCGTCCTTGGGTATGGTCCACCCACGTCTGGAATATGTTCGACTTCGGCTGCGCAGCCCGCAACGAGGGCGGCGTCGGCGGACGCAACAACAAGGGCTTGGTCACCATTGACCGCAAGACCCGCAAGGAGAGCTTCTACCTCTATCAGGCTTACTGGTCCCAGGAGCCGATGGTTCACATCGTAGGTCGCCGCTACGCCCAGCGCGCAGGCGAAACCATCGAGGTCAAGGTCTACTCCAATCAGGATGAGGTCACCCTGTTCCTGAACGGCAAGGAAGTCGGCAAGCAGCAGGCACACCGCATCTTCCGCTTTGAGGTTGCCCTGCAGCCCGGCTTCAACACCCTGATGGCTGTCACCGAGGATGCCCGCGACTGCATCACGCTGGAAAAGGTCGACAAAGAACCCGCCAGCTACGTTCTGCCCGAATTCACCGAGCACGTCGAGGGCGTTGCCAACTGGTTCCAGCAGGTAGGCAGCCTGGATCTGGATGCCCCGATGGAATTCCCCGAGGGCTACTACAATGTCAACGACAGCCTTGACGAGCTTGCCAAGAATGAAGAAGCCTTTGCCATTGTGACAAAAGCCGTCAAGCTAACCACCAACTTCTCCATCGAGCCGGGCGTCGGTATGTGGGATATGCTCAAAAAGATGAGTCCCAAAGTCATGTGCGAGATGATGCCCGATTCCTCCTTGGGCGACAAGTTCCTGAACAGCATCAACGCTCAGTTGATCCAAATCAAGAAATAAACTTTTCCCTCCCATCATAAAAGCAGAAGCCCCGCACCGGTCAAGGATACCGCAGTATCCCGCCGGTGCGGGGCTTTTTATGCGATGCTTCGCCGTATTTACAAGATTTCCCCGTTCGTTGCTGCCACCTTGGCATACCAAGCAGCGCTGTCCTTCGGGGTGCGCTGCCCGGTGGCAAAGTCCACATAGACAAGCCCGAACCTCTCGTTATAGCCCTCACTCCACTCAAAATTGTCCAGCAAGGACCAGTGGAAATACCCACGCACATCCACGCCGCTGTCCACCGCGCGGCGCAGTGCCAGCAAATATCGGTGGGTAAAATCAATGCGCGCCGGGTCATGCACCTTGCCGTCCAGATACAGGTGGTCGGTGCAGGAAAGCCCGTTCTCGGTGATGTAAATCGGCAGGCGGTAGCGCTCCCAGATAAAGCGCGTTCCCCATTCCATCGACTCCGGTGTGATGGGCCAGCCGATGGCAGTGTGGGGATACCCTGCGCTGCGCTTGCAGAATTGCGGCTTGCCGTCCGCTCCGGCGCGCACCACAACAGAGTTGTAGATGTTCATCCCAATGAAGTCCGGCTTGCCCAGCGGCAGGGCGTCCCGCTGCTCCTGCGGGATCGCATCGACCGCGCGCTGTGTAACGCCGCCCGCGATTTTCGGCCAGCCAAGCCAGCAAACCGGGTCCAGCGCCGGCGTGTAGGTAAAGGTCCAGTCCCCGTCTGCCAGCGCAAAGGTTGCCGCGCGGGCCGCCTCGATGTCGGCGGGCGCATCGGTTGCCGGGGTGCAGATGCGCCCAGTCGGGGCAATGCCCACCTTTGCCGCAGGGTCGGCGCTGCGGATGGCATCGGCAGCCAGACAGTGCGCATAGATCATCGTGTGCCACGCTGCAAAAGCCGCGTCCTCCGCCAGCCGAAGCCCCGGCGCGTGGACCCCCGTGCCGTAGCCAAGTCCGATGCTGCACTGCGGTTCATTCAGGGTAAAATAGTACCGCACGCGCCCCTTAAAATGCGCCGCCACGGCAGCCGCATAGGCGGCAAACGCCTTGGCGGTATCTGCGTTCTGCCAGCCGCCCTTGTCCTGCAGGGTCTGCGGCAAATCCCAGTGATACAGCGTAACATAAGGCTCTATACCTGCCGCAAGCAGGGCATCCACAAAGCGGTCGTACCAAGCCAGCCCTGCCGGGTTGAGCTTACCCTCCCCTTCCGGAAAAATGCGCGCCCACGCGATGGAAAACCGGTAGGCAGTCAGATGCATCGCCTTGAGCAGGTCGATATCCTCCTGCCAGCGGTGGTAGCTGTCGCAGGCAATGTCCCCGGTTTCTCCGTTTTTGGTTTTGCCCGGCGTATGGCTGAAGGTATCCCAGATGGTGGCTCCGCGCCCATCCTCATGCACACCGCCCTCAACCTGATAGGATGCGGTCGCCGCACCCCAGATAAAATTTTTCGGAAATGACATTTCGTTTTCCTCCTAAGGCATCCCTGATTCTACAAAAAAATGGGCGCGGCACCATGCGCACCGCACCCACCTATGGTTATTTTACCCCTTTACGCTGCCCAGTGCAACGCCCCGGACAATGTACTTGGAAAGCAGCAGATAGACGATCATAACCGGCAGAATGGCGATGGTGATCATCATATACACCTTGCCCATATCGAACTTCAAGAAGTCCGCGCTGCGCAGCTGCGCCACCAGAATCGGCACGGTTTTCCACTTGGCATCGTTGATAATCAACGCCGGGATAAAGTAGTTGTTCCACGCGCCCACAAAGCTGAAGATCGCCTGCACCGCCATAGCGGGTTTCAAAATCGGCAGGATGACCGTATTGAAGGTGTGGAATTCCCCCGAGCCGTCAATGCGGGC
>CAKTAS010000044.1:0-12340 GCA_934529095.1 uncultured Gemmiger sp.
AAGCGGGTGTCGTCCAGCTCGTCGCATTTGTCGCGCAGCAGCAGGTGGTCGCGCAGCACCTCGGGGGCGTTGATGTCGTTTTCCAGCTCGACAATGCGCGCGCCCAATTCCTCGATCTCGGTTTCCACCGCCTTGATGCGGGCGCGCACCTCGGCGCGGCGGCGGCGCTGCTCCTTGCCGTAGGCCTGCTTTTTGGCGGTGTCGGCGGCTTTTTGCTGCTCGGTGGTCTTGCCCTGCTCGCGGTTTTGCAGTGCCTCCAGGTTGGGGTAAAACAGCGCCTGCCCGTTTTCCAGATACAAAATCGGGCAGCCCAGCGTCTGCATCAGGTAGCGGTCATGGGTGACCAGCAGCAGCGTGCCGGTGTAGGCGGCAAGCGCCTCGGTCAGGCTTTCGCGCATATAGATGTCCAGATGGTTCGTGGGTTCGTCCAAAAACATCAGGTTGGGGCGTTCCAGCGCCAGCTCGGCAAAGCGCAGACGCGCCAGCTCGCCGCCCGAAAGCGACGCGCAGTCCTTAAAGACCTCCTCGCCCCGGTAGCCGAAGCGTGCCAGATGGCTGCGCACCTCCAGCTCGGTAAAGCGGGGGTACTGGTTCCAGATGGCATCAATGACACGCCCGGCGCGGTGTGCCTGCTGCTGGGTAAAGATGCCCGCCTTGGCGCCCGTACCCAGCCGCACCATACCGCCGCTGGGGCGGCGCTTGCCGTCCAGCACCTGCAGCAGCGTGGATTTGCCCGTGCCGTTGGGACCGGCAATGACCAGCTTGTCCCCGCGGTGTACGACATAGTCCAGCGCGTCCAGCAGGGTGCGCTCCCCGATGCGGATGGACAGGTTTTTCATAATGACCAGCTCGTCATACGGCTCGATGTCGTAGGCAAAACGGAAGTTCAGCTCCCGCGCCTCGTTGACAGGGGCTTCGACGATCTCCAGCTTTTCCAGCTGCTTGCGGCGGCTCTGCGCCATCTTGGTGGTCGAGGCGCGCACAAGGTTGCGGTCCACATAGTCCTGCAGCTTGGCGGCCTTTTCCACGGCGGCATCGTGCAGCTTCTGCTGGCGCTCGTCGGCGGCTTCGCGCTGGGGCAGATACGCCGAGTAGTTGCCGCGGTAGGTCAGCACGGTCTTGCCGCGCAGCTCCCAGATGCGGGTGCAGACAGCGTCCAGAAAATAGCGGTCGTGGCTGACCACCAGCACCGCGCCGCGGTAGCTGCGCAGGTAGGCTTCCAGCCATGCCATGGTTTCTAAATCCAAATGGTTCGTAGGTTCGTCCAGAATCAGCAGGTCGGGGCGCTCGACCAGCAGCCGCGCCAGGCGCAGGCGGGTCTGCTCGCCGCCCGAAAGCACCCCGGCGGGCTTTTGCCAGGTTTCGGCGGGAAAGCCCATACCGTTGAGGACCTTTTTGATTTGGGTGTCCATATTGTAGGCGTCCATCGCGTCCACCACGGCGGTGCAGTGGGCGATCTGCTCGGTCAGCGCGGCATCGTCGGGGGTGTGCGCCAGCTGTGCCTGCAGGGCGTCCATGCGGGACAAGGCATCCAGCGCCGGGGCAAACACCAGCTTCATGGTGGCGTAAATGTCAAGGTCGGGGTCCAGCCGGGCGTTTTGTTCCAGATATCCCACGGTCACGCCGGTGCCGAACGCCGCATCGCCGCTATCGGGCAGGCTTTCGCCGCAAAGAATACGCAGCAGCGTTGTTTTACCGGTGCCGTTGGCGCCGATCATACCGATGCGGTCCCCTTTTTCAATGGCGGCGTTGACATCGCGCAGCACCTCGTGCTCGCCAAAGCTTTTGCCTAAATCTTTCAGTTCCAGCAGCATAGTTGTGTTTCCTTTTTTCTCAAAAATACCGCTGCCGAAAAAGCAGCGGTACGGGATGTTACAGGGCTTCGTTGCTGTGGCGGCGGTTGCGCACGCCCAGATTTTCCAGCTCCTCCGGCTCCATGACGATGCGGTACAGCTCCTCAAAGGAGGTAACGGTGTACTTGGGCTGGATGCCGGTGTTGTTTTCCTGATTTTTAAAGTTGACCCAGCAGGTGTCCAGCCCGGCGTTGATGCCGCCCTTGATGTCTGCCAGCAGGTCGTCGCCCACCACCAGCACGCGGCGGCGGTTGGTAATGCCGAGGTCGCGCAGCGCATACTCAAAGAATTTGGCGCTGGGCTTGGCGGCACCGATTTTTTCGGAGATATAAATGCCGTCCATAAAGCGGTCAATGCCGGAAGCGGCAATGCGCGGCTCCTGCACGGAGATCGAGCCGTTGGACACGATGGCAAGGGTCGCCACCTCGCCGAGTTCCTCCAGCGCGGTGAGCGCGCCCGGCATCAGGTCGGCATGGGTGGAAAGCAGCTCCTCGTAGCGGTCGTTCATGGCTGCGCCCTTGCCGTTGTCGGGCACACCGACTGCCTGCATAAAGCGGGAAAACCGCACCTGAAACAACCGCTTGCGGGTCAGCTGCCCCTTGGCAAGGGCGTCCCACAGCTCGCGGTTGACGGTGTGGTAGGTTTCGCAGGCGGCGGCATCGTGGGGCAGGTCGTACTCGGTCAGCATATCGGTCAGTGCCTGACGCTCGGCGGCGTCAAAGTCCAGAAGCGTGTTGTCCACGTCCAGCAAAACACAGGTATAAATGGCCATTTTGGGGTTACTCCTGTTCGTTGGGGCAACGAAATGCCGCAGCCGCCGCGGGGCGCTTAAACCGCCGGGCGGAAATTATGCGGTGTTGCCTTGGGGTGGGGCTTCCTCCGGCAGTTCCTCGGGTACGGGGTCATCGGGCGGGAAATTTTCCACGCTGCCGTTGGGCACATCGTTTTGCCCGTTGTCCGGGACGAAGCCTTCTTCACATTCAAAAAAGTAGAGCATATCGGGTCACCTCCGCTTCAGTATATGCCGAAGCGGGGCGCGGGGTCACTGCCCCTCAGCGCTGCCGGAGCCAGGATTGGTGGTTTCGGAGGTGGATTCAGGGGTGGATTCCGATGTGGATTCCGGGGTGGGCGTCGGCGTCGGGGTAGGCGTAGGTGTCGGTGCGGGAGCTTTGACCGTGATGGTCACGGTGGCATCCGCGCCGTTGTTCTTGGCATGGATGGTATACGTACCGGCGGCGTCGGCGCTGAAGGTGGCGGTGTCGCCGCTGGCGGTCCAGCTGCTGCCGTCGCAGCTCCAGGTGGTGTCGCCGCTGGGGTTGGTAACCTTGGCGGTCAGGGTGACGCTCTGACCGGGGTCGATCTCGCTGGTGCTGTAGGAAATGGAAATGGTGGTCTCCTGTACGGTCACCTTGAACTCGGCGCTGGCGTAGGTGCCGTTGATCTCAATCCCCGCCTTGATGATGTAGGTGCCGGTGTTTTCGCCCTTGAAGGTGTAGGAGGAACCGTTGGATTGCAGCTCGTCGTTGACCGCCCACTGCAGCTTGGAGGAATCGTAGTCCTTCTCGCCCAGCTTGACAAAGCCGGTGACGGTCACGCTTTCGCCCTTCTTGATGGTCACATCGGTGCGGTCAAGCTTGACCTCGACGCGGGCGTCGTTGAACATCGCCTTGACGGACTTGCCCGCGCGGGAAACTACGTCCACACGCTTGGCATCGGTGACGCCGTCGCTCCATTTATAGAAAACATAGCCCTCGGCTGCCACGGCGGTGACGGTGATGCTGTCACCCTCCTGCGCCTCGATTTCCAGCGTAGAAGCGTCGGTCTGACCGTTGCCGGTCAGGCTGCCCTTGCTGCTGTCCTCCACCTCATAGCTGTACACGATGGGTTCCGGCGTGGGGGTGGGGGTCGGCGTGGCAACGCCCATGGCAGCAGCGGCGCGCTTGGGGATATCGTTGGTATCCGGGCGGCGGTCGTCGGTCTGGTAGGCGTGGTTCATAATGTAGTTTGCCAAGGCGGTGGCACCCGAGCGGGACAGCCCGCTGCCGGAGAAATAGGTGTCCTCCCCATAGCCGGAGTCGGTCTTTAAGACCTCGGCGGTGTTCAGATATTTGCAGTCCAGATCCTCACACAGGGCGGCAATGCCTTGGTTGTACTGGTCGATCAGCGTCTGGGTGGCGGCGGCATTGGTGGAAGTTTCCGTCACGGGCGCGACACCGGCGGCGATGACATCGCAGTAGGAGTAGGCGGCCTTGATGTTCTGCAAAAGCTGCTTGTAGTCGGTCAGGAAGGCGGAAGCCTCGGTACCGGCGGCGGCATCGGCGCTGCCCAGCGTTACGATGACGCGGCGGGGCTTCATTTTGGCAATGGCCTGCAGCAGCGTGTAGGAGTTGGAGTCCTCCTCAAAATAGACGCAGCTTTCGCGTCCCACCTGCGCGACCAGAAGCCCGTCCTTGCCGACGTACTGGTCCAAGGTGATGCGGCTGTCCTGCGAGAGGGTGACCGCCGTCTGGTCACCTGCAAACACGCTGGAGGTGATGTAACTGTCGTCGGCGGTGGTGGCACCCAGCACGGCGGACAGGCTGGTGTCCAGCGGGTAGGCGTCGGGGTCGTAGCCGCCCTTTTTGCCGCCCGAGGACGGCTTTGCCAAAAACGAGGCGGCAATGATGCTGACAATAAGAGCCGCCGCACAGGCTGCCAGCACGATGCAGGCCTTGCGCTGCGTGGGGCTGAATTCTGCCAAACGGCGGGAGTTATCGTGACTCATGGTTCTGTGACCTCCTAGATCAAAAAGGCGGGACAAGGTCTTGCAGAAAACCCAGCCGCACCCACAATATTCAGTATATAATGGGTATTATAGCACAGATGGGCGCCTTTGGGTATGGTTTTTTACAAATTGTCACAGGTTACAATTCGGTTACAAACTGCACGCGGCAAAACCGCAGCAAAAAATGCGCCCGCACAGGCGGGCGCATTGTGAAAGTTTGCTTACGACAGCAGCATACGGTCGTTGTCCAAACTGCCGCCGCTGACCTGCTCAAACCGCTGCAGCAGGTCGCTGACCTGCAGATTGGCTTTTTCCTCCCCGCGCACATCGTAAATGATATGTCCCTCGTGCATCATGATCAGCCGGTTGCCGTACTTGATGGCATCCTTCATATTGTGGGTGATCATCAGGGTGGTCAGGTGGTTCTCGCTGACGATCTTCTGCGAAAGCTCCAGCACCTTGGCGGCGGTCTTGGGGTCCAGCGCGGCGGTATGCTCGTCCAGCAGAAGCAGCTTGGGGCGCTTGAGCGTTGCCATCAGCAGGGTCACGGCCTGGCGCTGCCCGCCCGAAAGCAAGCCGACCTTGCTGGTCATACGGTTTTCCAGACCTAAATCCAGCGTTTTCAGCAGCTCGTAGTATTCGTCATGCTCTTTTTTGGTGATGCCGATGCGCAGCGTGCGCTTGGCACCGCGCCGGGCAGCCAGCGCAAGGTTTTCGTCAATTTGCATGGTGGCGGCGGTACCCATCATGGGGTCCTGGAACACGCGCCCGATGTACTGCGCGCGCTTATGCTCCGGCAGGCGGGTGATGTCCTGCCCGTCCACGAGGATCTTGCCCATATCAACGGGCCACACACCGGCAATGGCGTTCAGCATAGTGGACTTGCCCGCGCCGTTGCCGCCGATGACGGTGACAAAATCGCCGTCCTGCAGGGTCAGTTCCAGCCCGCGCAGGGCAACCTTCTCATTGACGGTGCCGGCGTTAAAGGTCTTGTAAACGTTTTTGATCTCAAGCATGGTGCTTCTCCCCTTTCTTGACAGCGGGCTTGGTGAAATACTTGCCTTTCCAGTACGGAATGGCAAGGAAGGCAGCCACTACCAAGGCGGTCAGCAGCTTGAGGTCATCGGTGGAAAGTCCCAGACGCAGGACGAAGTTCATAACAATATAGTAGATGATGGCACCGATGATGGATGCCAGCAGCTTGAGGGCAAAGTTGCGGAACACGCGGCTGAAGATGACCTCGCCGATGATGACGGCTGCCAGCCCGATGACGATGGCACCGCGCCCCATATTGATGTCCGAGAAGCCCTGATACTGCGCCAGCAGACCGCCGGACAGCGCAACCAGACCGTTGGAGATCATAAGCCCCAGAACGGTGGCAACGTTGGTGTTGATGCCCTGTGCGCGCGCCATATGGCGGTTGGCGCCGGTTGCACGCAGGGCGCAGCCCATCTCAGTGCCGAAAAACCAGTACAGGACGGCGATGGTCACAAGGCAGAAAATCACCAGAATCAAAATGGGGTTGTGCAGAACCATATCGCGCACATAGCGCGCGGAAACCAGCAGATTGTATTTATCCACGCTGATGGGCAGGTTCGCCTTGCCGCCGCCGGTACCCGTACCCATAATGCGCAGGTTGACCGAGTACAGCGCCAGCTGGGTCAGGATGCCGGCAAGGATCGCGGGGATGCCGCAGGCGGTGTGGAAAAGCCCCGTCACAAGTCCCGCCAGCATACCGGCGGCGGTGGCGGCGACCAGCGCCAGCCCCACGGGTACGCCGTTGAGCACCAGCACGACACAGACCGCACCGCCGGTACCCAGGGAACCGTCCACGGTCAGATCGGCAACGTCCAGAATACGGTAGGTCAGATACACGCCGATCGCCATAATGCCCCAGATAAGCCCTTGGGCAACGGCACCGGGCATGGAATTGATCAGGGAAGTAAGGAACGACATAATAAAACTCCTCTGCGTTGTTTTTGGGAAATTGCATAAGCACCAAAACAGCGGGCAAAGCGCTGTGCGCACTTTTCCCGCTGTTATGGGTGATGTGTCAGACCGATCAGCCGATGGCTGTGTAATCGTCGGGAATGGTCAGACCCAGCGCCTCACAGTTGGCGGCATTGTACTTTTTGGTGACATTGGGGGCATACTGAACCGGCATGGCGGAAACGTCCGCGCCCTCGGTCAGGATCTTAGCGGCCATCTCGCCGGTGGCGTAGCCAAGGTCGTAATAGCTGATGGACAGGGTGGCAACGCCGCAGCCGCTGCAGATGCCCTCCTCGCCGGTGACAGCGGGAACCTTGGCAGGCAGCAGCACGTTGGCGATGGCTTCGGTGTTGGAAGCGGCGGTGTTGTCGGTGGGAATGTAGATGACGTCGGAGGCGTCAGCGGCGGTCTGTGCCACCGAGGTGACGTCGTTGGTGTCGGTGAAGGCAAAGCGGCTTACGGTGAAGCCCATGTCGGTCAGGTAGCCCTCCATGACATCGCACTGGTATACCGAGTTCGGCTCGGCACTGCAGTACAAAAGACCCACGTTTTTGGCGTCG
Organism: uncultured Gemmiger sp.; assembly: GCA_934529095.1. Taxonomy (GTDB): domain Bacteria; phylum Bacillota; class Clostridia; order Oscillospirales; family Ruminococcaceae; genus Gemmiger. Next base: position 7,167 of record CAKTAS010000044.1, read on the forward strand.
GGGAACAGCTCCTGGATCATAGCTGCCTGCTGGTCCAGCGGTGCCAGATCGGACGTGCCGGAGATGTTGTTGCCCACGGTACCCGTCCAGTCGGAGATGTCCAGCGCGGTGGCGTAGTCGGTGACCGAGGTACCCAGCACGGGGATGGTGGCGGTAGCCTGTGCGGCGGCCTGCAGGGGCGCGGTGGCGTTTGCCAGAATCAGGTCAACGTCGTTGGAAACAAAGCCGTTTACGATGGTGGCGCAGTTGGCGGAATCGCCCGAGGCGTTCTGCTCGTCAAACTTGACAGCGTCGCCCAGCTTGGCGGTCAGGGCGTCCTTAAAGCCCTGCGTGGCGGCGTCCAGTGCCACGTGCTGCACCAGCTGGCAGATGCCGACGGTGTAGGTCTTGGCAGCAGCGCTGTCTGCCGCAGAAGCAGCGGCAGAGGAAGCAGGAGCAGACGAGGACGCGGCACCGCCGCATCCGGCAAGGGTGGCAGCCATTGCGGCGGCCATGGCAACGGAAACGATTTTTTTCATATTCTTATCCTCCCAAATTCGGCAGCAGCCTTGGCAGGCGTACCCACTGTTTGGTGCAGGGGTCCCTCTGTACTGCCGATTTAATGCTTTAAAGTATAGCACACTTTAGCGCAGTAAAGCAATAGACAATGTGAACAATACGAGGGGCGATGGAAAAGAAATTTTTTCTGTATTGACGAAAATGGAGCGCTTGCGCAGAGTTGAGAGTGGAGAGTTTAGAGTGAAGATTCGGCGTGTCCGCTATGCGGACACGTTTTTTATACATTGCCCCGTAGGGCGGGGTGACCCCACCCCGCCGGGGAATTTTGCGGCGGGGACGGGCTGTTCGACTCCTCAGCAGCTCAGCATAAAAAGCACACCCCGTGCCGGGGTACGGCACGGGCATTCCGGGAACGCTGATGGGAGTCTCCCGCGCCCTCGCAAACAGCCCACCGGGCTGATTTGCGCCCCGCTGCGGCGGGGACGGGCTGTTCGACTCCTCAGCAGCGCAACATAAAAAAGCAGCCCTATGCCGGGACACGGCATAGGGCTGCTTTTTTATGGAGCTGATGGGAGTCGAACCCATGTCCGAAAGGAAATCGGTTAGAGTATCTCCGGGTGCAGCGTGTTTATTAAATTTCCCTTGGCGCGGGCGAATACGCACGCACTACGCCTTGGTAGCTTCGTAAATACCTGACGGGCTGCCAAGCTCAGGCCCGTGCATGTTCAGTACCGAATCGACGCCTTGACCCTGCACGGTACTGATGCAGGCAAGACGGTCGCGCCTAATCAGGCAGCGACGGCAACAGAATAATCGTTGTCAGTTAATTTTAGTTTGGCGCTTTTAACGTGGTGCACCGCCACGACCCGCTGCTCACGCCTTTCTCCCCCCGTCGAAACCATTACAGCCCCGCATATTCGGCGGGCGCAAACCCGCCGGGAAAGATAACGTAAACGAAATTTTGCGATTTATCGCTGCGTTTTCAGTGCGCGGTCAATATCGCGCTTGGCATCCCGCGCCGCAGCCGAGGCGCGCTTGTCGTACAGCTTTTTGCCCTTGCAAAGCCCCAGTTCCACCTTGACGCGACCTTGTTTAAAGTACATCGAAAGCGGTACCAGCGTGTAGCCCTGCAGCTTGATCTGCTGCCCCAGACGGCGAATTTCCGCCTTGTGTGCCAGCAGCTTGCGCGGACGGCGGGGGTCTTTGTTGAAGATGTTCCCCTGCTCATACGGGCTGATGTGGATGCCCTTGGCGATCAGCTCGCCGTCCTCAATGTCCGCCCAGGAATCCTTCAGGTTCACGCCGCCGGCGCGCAGGCTTTTTACCTCGGTGCCGACCAGCGCAATGCCGGTTTCCAGCGCTTCGACCACAAAGTATTCGTGGCGCACTTCGCGGTTTTGGGCAATCAACTTTTTGCCGGATTTTTCCTCAGCCACAAAATGCACCTCCCTTGCAGTATGGCAACTGTTCCCAGATTATAACGCGGCGGCGTGCAAAAGTCAAGGGGTCACAGCTCCCCGCGACCCTGCAGGGCGCGGTACAGCGTGGTTTCGTCGGCAAATTCCAGGCTGGAACCCACCGGCAAGCCGTAGGCAAGGCGCGTGGTCTTGATGCCCAAGGGCTTGATGAGCTTGGCAAGGTACATCGCCGTCGCCTCGCCCTCGACCGTGGGGCTGGTCGCCATAATGACCTCCTTGACGGTGTCGTTCAGGCGTGCCAGCAGCTCTTTTACGCAAAGCTGGTCGGCGGTCACGCCGTCAATGGGAGAGATCAGCCCGTGCAGAACATGGTACAGACCGTTAAATTCGTGCGTGCGCTCGATGGATTTTACATCGCGGGGCTTTTCGACCACGCAGATGACGCTGCGGTCACGCTTTTGCGAAGCGCAGATCTTGCACACTTCCCCGCCGGTGTAATCCTGACAGATACGGCAGCGGCGCAGCTGGGTCTTGGCGCACTCGATCGCCTTGGCAAGTTCCATGGCCTGATCGTTGGGCATCGCCATGACCTGATACGCCATACGCATGGCGCTTTTGCGCCCTACGCCGGGAAACCGGGCAAACTGGTCGGCCAGATTTTCCAGCGGATCGGCATTTTGCTGCATAGCGCGATCTCCTTAGCCCAGACCGGGAATGTTCAGCCCGCCGGTCAGCTTGGACATTTCTTCCTCGGAATCCTTGTCTACGGCAGAAACCGCACTGTTGACGGCGGCGGCGATCAGATCCTCCAGCATCTCGATATCCTCGGGGTCCACGGCTTCGGGCTTGATGCTGACAGCCACGACCTCGTGCTTGCCGTTCATCGTCACGCTGACCATCTCACCGCTGGCGGTGCCGGTGTATTCCTTGGCTTCCAGCTCCTCCTGCTTGGCGCGGATGTTCTCCTGCATTTTCTGGACCTGACGCATCATGGCGTTGGGGTCGGGACGGCCGAAGCCTTGGGGCATTCTTGCTTTCATAAGGGTTCCTCCTGCTGTCTTTTCGACAGAACGTTATTTATCTTCAATTTGAATCGTTACGCCCATGGTCTGCATGGTGCGCAGCGTATCCTCTAAATTGGGAGCGCCGTGCGCGGCATCCGCCTTGGGCGGCTCATAGGGACCGATGCCGCACTTGATGCGGGATACCTTATAGATGGCTTCCTTGAGTTTTTTGTTGACCTCTTTGTTGCTGCGGGCGTAATCGCGGAAGGCATCGCTGCACTCAAACAGCACGCGGGTGCCGTCGTAGTACGCCTTGGTGCCGCGCAGGAAGGAAATCAGCATAGCGTCGGTTTCTTCCAGTTCCTGCAGCACGTTTGTCCATTGCGGGAACGGCTGCAGCGGTCCTGGCTGCTTGGGGGCTGCCCTGCGCGCGGCGGGCTTGGCAGCGGGCTGCGGTGCGGGCGGTGCCGGGGGTGCGGGACGCAGCTCCGGCTGCAGGAAGGGAGGCTCATCGTCGTCCAAGGGCGGGGGCAGCTCCTCCCCTGCCGTGGTTTGCAGCGGCGGCGGGGCGGCCTTTACGGTGGGCGCCGCGTCTGCCGCCGGGGCAGCGGCAAACGCCTGCGGTGCGGCGGCAAAGGTCTGGGGCGCTGCGGGCTGTGCGGGGGCGGGCTGGGCAGCGACAACAGGCTGCGTCAGCGAGAAAACTGCCAATTCCAGCTCAATGCGCTGGTCGGTACCGCGGCTCATCTTGTCCAGCGCCGTGCCGAACGCATTGATGGCGCGCACGGCTTCGGTCTGCGGGGTGTCGCTGCGGGCGGCGTAGGCGGCTTCCTCCTCCGGAGAAATGCCCGTGAGCAGCGCTGTGCCGCCCTGCAAGGAGCAGAGCATCAAATTGCGGTAATGCCCGGCAAGCTCCATGCAGAGCCGGCGCATATCTACGCTTTTTTGGCGCAGCTCGGCGATTTTTTCCAGCGCAGCCACGGCGTTTTGCGCGGCGATGGCATCGCTGATGTCAAACAGGTAGCTGCGGTCGGTCACGCCCGCCATACGGCGCACCAGCGCTTCGTCCACGGTGTTGTCTACACCGGCGCAGGTGTCCAGGATGGAAAGCGCATCGCGCATCGCACCGTCTGCCAGACGTCCGATCAGCCGGGCGGCGGCGGGGTCTAAGCCGATATTCTCCTGCCCGGCAACATAGGTCAGGCGGGCGGCGATATCCTCGGCGGTGATGCGGGCAAAGTCGTACCGCTGGCAGCGGCTTAAAATGGTGACAGGCACCTTTTGCACATCGGTGGTCGCCAGAATAAAGATGACGTGTTCGGGCGGTTCCTCCATCGTTTTGAGCAGCGCGTTGAACGCCGCCGTGGACAGCATATGAACTTCGTCGATGATATATACTTTATATTTGCAGACCGAGGGCAGATACGCGACTTCATCGCGCAGGTCGCGGATGTCATCCACGCTGTTGTTGGAGGCGGCGTCCATCTCGATGATGTCCATAATGGAGCCGTCCTCAATGCCCTTGCAGACGGCGCATTCGCAGCAGGGGTCGGGGCTGGCGGTGTCCGTGCAGTTGACCGCCTTGGCAAAAATTTTGGCGCAGGTAGTCTTGCCGGTGCCGCGCGTGCCGGTGAACAGGTAGGCGTGACCGATGCGCCCGGCAGCGATCTGGTTTTGCAGCGCGGTGACGATGGGGGTCTGCCCCACCACGTCGGCAAAGCGGCGGGGACGCCATTTGCGGTATAACGCGCGATACATAATGCCATACCTCCCATACAATACAAAAGGCGGGCAGAGCACGCGGCTGCGCTGCTTTGCATACAGATGCAGGTTTGCCGCGGCACCGGGCAAACGCCGCTTAATGCTGCTCGGTTCCCCGCCTGACATGGTTCACGGGCCGCCCGCGCACGGGACCTGCATCTGTATGCGAAACAGCGCAATTCAGCCCTGTCCGCTTTTAGTATTATACAATATGCGCGGGGCAAATGCAAGGGGCAAAATGCCCGCGCCCAAAAATAATTTCAGAAAAATTGCAAAAACCTGTTGACAAACGCCGCATGCTGCGCTATAATAGCAAAGTCGCCTGACGAAAGCGACGCTCACCTATGGGGGATTAGCTCAGCTGGGAGAGCGCTTGCATGGCATGCAAGAGGTCACCGGTTCGATCCCGGTATTCTCCACCACAAAGATCACCGCAATCGCGGTGGTCTTTTTTGTTTTGCAAACAAAATTTTAAGGAAAAGCCCCGTTTGCT
>CAKTAS010000045.1:0-12163 GCA_934529095.1 uncultured Gemmiger sp.
ATTGCCCAGCTGCATGACCGCCTGAAGGACGAGGGCATCAGCGAGGAGCTGATCACCCACGTTGCCGACCGTCTGGGTCACGACCGCCGTTACGGCATCGACCCCACCAAGATCAAGGAGGATCTGGGCTGGTACCCCGAAACTCCGTTTGAGAAGGGCATCGTGCTGACCATCGACTGGTATCTGGCGCATCCCGACTGGATGGCGCACGTCACCAGCGGCGACTACCAGAAATACTACGAGCAAATGTACAAAAACAAGTAATTCCGCGCAATACGCAACTTCCCCAAAGGAGCAGCTAACAAACTATGGCAAATTTTAAAGAAGAACAAACCCGCAACAGCCGCCGCCTGGCGCGGCAGATTTTAGGCGCCGTGGCCTTGCTGCTGGCGTTTATCGGTCTGCTTACGGTGGTGGGCTGGGGTGTTACCGGCGTGCGCACGCTGCTGGATGACACCGACCTGCGCAACGAATACGCAGACGATTTGTACGGTATGGTCATGCTGGACCCCGTGACCTTTGACGATGTCAGCACCGTGGACCCCAGCGTGTTCAAGCAGGCTGCCATTTGGGGCACCGTGTATCAGGCACAAAAGGACGGTCTGGGGCTGGAGCAGTACGAGCGCGACGCTGACACCGGCTCGGTTATGCTGCCTAAGCTGGAGATCGACACCTATATTGCGAACCTTCTGGGCGCTGATTACGCGCAGACCGTTCCCGCAGGCGCCTTTGAAACGCCGGAATTCATCTACCAGTACAACGAGGAAAAGCAGTGCTATCTGGTGCCTGTCACCGGCTCGGTGGCACAGTACACCCCGCTGGTGGAAAAAATCAAGACCTCGGGTCGCCAGCGCATTGTCACCGTCGGCTATGTACCCACGGCGTTCAACAACGACAACGGCGAGCTGTCGCTGACCGCCCCCACCGAACCGACCAAGTATATGGACTATGTGTTCACCCGCAACGCCAAGCGCCAGTGGTGCCTGACCGCGCTGCAGGAAAGCGAGATGAAGGTCGCCGCCACGCCGACCCCGACCCCCACCCCCACGACCGTACCCGACGTGCAGGTCATTCTGGAAAATCAGATGAATGGTTCGTCTGCCCCCGTGGAGGAGGAAGGCACCACCCCGGCGGACTCCGACGCAGCCGCAGAGGAAACCTCTGAGAGCGAATCCGCCGAGAGTGCGACCTCCGAGGATGCCGCATCCGACAGCAGCGTAGGGTAAAACAAAATAAATTCAAGGCTCTTCCCGAAAGGGGAGAGCCTTGATTTGTCTATGCCGTGCAAAAGCCTTCTCCCTTGGGGAGAAGGTGGCGCGCCTGCGCGCCGGATGAGGAAGAAATGCCCGGCAGTTGCCCACTCATCAGTCACCTGCGGTGACAGCTTCCCCCAGAGGGGGAAGCCATAGATGCGGTTCACCCTGCAAACTATCTCACAATTCTTCCTTGATTTTTTTGCAATTTCCTATTGACACGGCGGCAAAATGGTGCTATTCTTTACCCATTAAAAGCGATGAGCAGGAAAAGTACCGTGTCCATGCCGCGCAGAGAGCCGGGTATCTGGTGTAAGCCCGGACGGAAATGACACGCGAAAGAACACCTGTCAGCTGCAAACTGAACCCGCCAAAGGCAGTAGGGGCGCCGCAGTGCCGTGCGTTATAACGGCAGCGTTTCAAAGGTGAACGTGTACGGAAAAAGTGACCGTATGCCGTTATTTCGGCTGCGGTAATTTAGGTGGCACCGCGGATCCAAGACAGCGATTCGTCCTAATCGTAGGGCGAACGGGCTGTCTTTTTTTGTTGCCGTTTGCAGGGTAAGGAAATACAAAGGAGTGTCATCTATGTGCTGTGTTCTGGGGTATGTCGGGCAGGATCTGCCCAAAGAAAAATTTACGGAGTATCTGCTGCGCACCACAAGCCGCGGTCCCGACGACCAGCGGGTCGAAAAGACCGAATTCGGCTGGCTGGGCTTTGGTCGCCTTGCCATCATGGGGCTTACGCCGGCGGGGATGCAGCCGTTTTTCCGCGGCAAGGATTGCGTAGTCTGCAACGGTGAGCTGTACGGTTTCCGCCCCGTCAAGGCGGAGCTGGAAAAAGAGGGCTACACCTTCTCCTCCGACTCGGACTGCGAGCTTCTTCTGCCGCTGTACTACAAGTACGGGCTGAATATGTTCCGCCATCTTGACGCCGAGTTTGCCTTAATTCTGTACGACAGCCGCAAAAAGCTGGTCATTGCCGCGCGCGACCCCATCGGCATCCGCCCGCTGTTCTACGGCTACAGCGACAGCGGCTGCATCGCCTTTGCGTCCGAAGCCAAGAACCTTGTGGGGCTGTGCCGCCAGATCTACCCGTTCCCCATCGGCTGCTACTACTGCAACGGTCAGTTTGTGCGCTACTGCGACATCGCCGACACCCCCGTGTACAGCCACGACGAGCTGCCGCAGATTTTAACGAACATCCGCGAAAAACTGGTCGCCGGTGTCGATAAGCGGCTGGATGCCGACACCCCCGTGGGCTTTCTTCTGTCCGGCGGGTTGGATTCCAGCCTGGTGTGCGCCATCGCCGCCAAAAAGCTGGGCAAGCCCATCCGCACCTTTGCCATCGGTATGAGCGAGGATGCCATCGACCTGAAATACGCCAAGCAGGTCGCCGACTACCTGCACGCCGACCACACCGAGGTCATCATCAACCGGGACATCGTGCTGCAGGCGCTGGAGGACGTCGTTGCGCTGCTGGGTACTTGGGATATCACGACCATCCGCGCCTCGGTGGGTATGTATCTGGTCTGCAAGTACATCCACGAGCATACCGACATCCGCGTGCTGCTGACGGGCGAAATTTCCGACGAGCTGTTCGGCTACAAATACACCGATTTTGCCCCGTCCGCCGCAGAATTTCAGGCAGAAAGCCAAAAGCGCCTGCGCGAGCTGTATATGTACGATGTGCTGCGCGCCGACCGCTGCATCAGCGTCAACAGTCTGGAGGCGCGCGTACCCTTCGGCGATCTGGATTTTGTGCGCTACGTTATGGCGATCGATCCCGCCAAAAAGCTGAACACCTACGGCAAGGGCAAGTATCTGCTGCGCAAGGCGTTTGAAGGGGACTGGCTGCCCGAAAGCATCCTCTGGCGTGAGAAGGCGGCGTTCAGCGATGCCGTGGGACACTCGATGGTCGATGACATCAAGGAGTACGCCGAGGGGCTGTACTCCGACGCCGATTTTACCGAAAAGGCAGCCCGCTACCGCTGGTGCGCGCCCTTTACCAAGGAAAGCCTTTTGTACCGCGAGCTGTTTGAAAAATACTACCCCGGTCAGGCGCAGATGATCACCGGCTACTGGATGCCCAACAAGGCGTGGCCGCACTGCGATGTCGCCGACCCCAGCGCCCGCGTGCTGGCAAACTACGGCGCCAGCGGTGTGTAAAAAGCACTTGCAATTTTTTGGAATTTATGTATAATAATGAAACAGGCAGCTAAATGCTGCCGAAGCAAATTTTCGCAGAGTAGAAAACCGTGCGTAAAGTGCCTGACCAACGGGGAGTTGTGGCAGGACGAAAGGCAAAATGCGCCTGCGGTACGGTTTTCGCATCCCACTGCTGCATGATGTAGTGCAACGGGGGTGTGCCCTTGCACGCCCTTTTGCCTCCTGTTTTATGCGGCAAGCCGCGTAAAATCAGGAGGTATTTTTTATGCAGCAAAATCTGTCCGTCTTTTCCGCCGCCTACTGGCAAGCTGCCAGAGCGGAGCTTCGCAATGTCCGCGTGCTGGCGTTTTCCGGCTTGGTGTGCGCCATGGCGATCGTGCTGGAAAGCTTTCCCGTCTACATTTTAGGACCCAGCCTTAAAATCTATTTCAGCTTTGTGGTCGTTTCACTGGGCTGCGCCTACTATGGTCCCGTGGTCGGTATGATCGCCGGCGGCATCATCGACTCGGTCGGCTTTCTTTTGGCAGGCTACGGCGAGCCGTATTTCCCGGGGTATCTGGTCACCGCCGTTTTGTCGGGGCTGATCTACGGCGTGCTGCTCTACAAGCGCCGCCCCACGCTGCTGCGCATTATCATCGTGCGGCTGATCATCAACTACGGCAGCAACGTTCTGCTGGGCAGCGTGTGGAAATCCATGCTGTACGGCAAGGGCTACCTGTATTACGCCGCCAGCGGTTTTATTAAAAACACCACGATGCTCCCCATTGAAGTGTTTTTGATGTGGGCGGCACTTACGGCTGCCGATCGTATGGGCTTAGACCGCAAATATTTGCACAAACGCGGGTAAAAAGTCATACTTTTACCCGCGCAAACCAAGGCAGAAGTCATACTTCTGCCTTTTTTTATTGTGAGTAATGCCCATTGTTTTCACAAAATGTTCACGAATTTTCCGTTTTCATCCAAAAATTTACCAATTCTGTAAAATCCATTGAAAACCCAAGGGCAAACGTTTACAATATACAGCGTGAGGCAAGGCAAAAATGCGTCCTGTTGCGGCAATGTCACAGCAGGTAGGGACGCATTTTTTGTTTTTCTTGCACGGGTAGACACATTGAGGGTGTTTACCGCAACCGTTTTACGCTTTTTAGGGAGGAAACACACACATGAAGAAATTGATGGGCATTCTGCTGGCCGCCTCTATGGTGTTCAGCATGGCAGCCTGCGGTTCCACCGCTTCCAGCAGCTCTGCTGCCGCCAGCAGCAACGGTACCGCCGCTGCTGACAATGCTGACAACGCTGACAACGCCTATGCCGGTCTGAAGATCGGCGCCATCGTTCTGGGCGACGAAACCGAGGGCTACAGCGCCGCTCACATCAACGGCATTAAAGAAGCTGCTGCCGAGTTGGGCATCAGCGATGACCAGATCGTCTGGAAATACAAGGTTCCCGAGGGCGGCGAAACCACCGATGCCGCCGAGGACCTGGTCGGTCAGGGCTGCAACCTGATCATCTCTAACTCCTACGGTCACCAGACCTACATGGTTGAGGAAGCCGAGAAGCACCCCGATGTCAACTTTGTTGCCATGACCGGCGACTTTGCTGCCATTTCCGACTTGGACAACTTCTACAACGCCTTCACCTCCGTGTACCAGAGCCGCTACGTTTCCGGCGTTGTTGCCGGTATGAAGGTCAAGGAGCTGGTCGAGTCCGGCACCCTGACCCCCGAAACCCAGCCCAACAGCTTCACCGCTGACGGCAAGGTCAAGATCGGCTACGTCGGCGCCTTCGGCTATGCCGAGGTCGTTTCCGGCTACACCGCCTTCTTCCTCGGCGTGCAGAGCGTTTACCCCGACGTCGAGATGGAAGTTATGTACACCAACTCCTGGTTCGACATCGACAAGGAAGGCGCTGCTGCCGAGGCTCTGATCTCCAACGGTGCCGTTATCGTCGGTCAGCACGCTGACTCCACCGGCGCTCCCGCCGCCACCCAGAAGAAGAAGGACGCCGGCACCATCTGCTACTCCATCGGCTACAACATTGATATGCTGGCCACCGCCCCCACCGCCGCTCTGACCTCCGCCACCAACGTCTGGTCTGTCTGCTACAAGGAGCTGTTCGAGGGCGCTGCCGCTGGCAACATCCCGCAGGATTGGGCCAAGGGCTACGAGGACGGCGCTGTCGCCATCACTGATCTGGGACCCGAGGTTGCCGAAGGCACTGCCGAGAAGGTCGCCGAGGTCGAGGCTGCCCTGAAGGACGGCACCCTGCACGTCTTTGACACCAGCAAGTTCACCGTGGACGGCAAGGCTGTTGAGTCTGCCCCCATCGATCTGACCTACTACGATTTCAGCACCGGTTCTCCCGTTGCTGTTTACGCAGGCGAGACCAAGGAAGCTGTCTCTGACGGCTACTTCCACGAGAGCGAGCTGCGCGCCGCCCCCTACTTCACCCTGCGCATTGACGGCATTGTTGAGGACACCGAGCCTGTTGCTTAATTCCTAACGCCGTAATAAAAGGGAAGGCTGCGCCAATTCGCAGCCTTCCCTTTTGGCGGTTGTATACGATGTTTTCTTTCCCTACGATATAACGATAAAAAACGAGAGGAGCTGCAACTATGGCGCAGACCGAATACGCTGTACGCTTGGAGCACGTCACCAAGACCTTTGGCTCTGTTGTCGCCAACAAGGATGTTTCGCTGGGGGTACGCCGCGGCGAGATCTTGTCCCTGCTGGGCGAAAACGGCAGCGGCAAAACCACTTTGATGAATATGATCGCGGGTATCTATTTCCCCGATGAGGGCGATATCTACGTCAACAACGAGCCGGTCACCATCCGTTCTCCCCGTGACGCGCTGGATCTGGGCATCGGTATGATCCACCAGCACTTCAAGCTGGTCGATGTCTTTACCGCCACCGAAAACATTGCGCTGTCGATGGGCGGCAACGAAAAGTTTGACCTGAAAAAGGTTCACGACAAAGCCCGCGCCATCTGCGAAAAATACCAGTTTGCGCTGGATCTTGACCAAAAGGTCTACGAGATGAGCGTCAGCCAGAAGCAGACGCTGGAGATCGTCAAGGTGCTGTACCGCGGCGCGGATATCCTGATTTTGGACGAGCCTACGGCAGTTTTGACCCCGCAGGAAACCGAGCGCCTGTTTGCCGTCATCCGCAATATGAAAGCGGACGGCAAGGCGGTCATCATCATCACCCACAAATTGCACGAAGTGCTTGCCATCAGCGACCGCGTTGCCATTCTGCGCAAGGGCGAGTATGTGGGCGACATTGACACCAAGGACGCCACCGAAGCAAAGCTGACCGAGATGATGGTCGGCGAAAAGGTCGAACTGAACATCGAGCGCCCCGAGCCGGTGAACCGCGTCAAGCGTCTGGACATCCGCAACCTGACCGTGCGCAATGCCGACGGCATCACCGTGCTGGACGATGCCTGCTTCTCCGTGTACGGCGGCGAAATTCTGGGCATTGCCGGTATTTCCGGCAACGGGCAGAAGGAGCTGCTGGAAGCCATCGCCGGTCTGCAGCCGGTAGAAAGCTCCGCTGCCATCGAGTTCTATGCCCCCGACAAAGAGGACGCGCCCATCGAGCTGGTGGGCAAGACCCCCAAAGCCATCCGTGAAGCGGGCATCCACCTGTCCTTCGTGCCGGAGGACCGCCTTGGTATGGGGTTGGTCGGCTCCATGGGTATGACCGACAATATGATGCTGAAAAGCTACGGTTCCGGTAATTCCCCGCTGGTGGACCGCAAGACCCCGCACGACCTTGCCGAAACCATCCAGCGCGAGCTGGGCGTTGTCACCCCCGACTTGAACACCCCCGTGTCCCGCCTGTCGGGCGGCAACGTGCAAAAGGTGCTGGTCGGGCGCGAGCTGGCAGCCAACCCCATTGTGCTGATGACCGCCTACGCCGTGCGCGGGCTGGACATCAACACCTCCTACACCATCTACCGCCTGCTGAACGAGCAGAAAAAGAACGGTGTAGCGGTTATTTATGTCGGTGAAGATCTCGACGTCCTGCTGGAGCTGTGCGACCGCATTCTGGTGCTTTGCGGCGGCAAGATCAACGGCATTCTGGACGGACGCAAAACCACCAAGGAAGAAGTCGGTCTGCGTATGACCCGGCTGGCAGAGGAGGAGCAAGTATGAGCCAAACCGTAACTGCGGCGCACGAGCCGCTGCTGCGCATTGCCAAGCGCGAGGGTACCACGCTGCCGCAAAAAATACTGGTGCGCGCCATCGCCATTTTGTTAGCGCTTGTCGTGGACGCTTTGTTTATCTTTTTTGTTACCGGGCTGAACCCGCTTTCGGTCTACGGCGTTATGTGGAACGGCACCTTTGCCAACACCACCCGCTTTAACTGGATGCTGCGCGACCTGTCCATTTTGCTGTGCGTCGGTATTGCGCTTGCGCCCGCCTTCAAGATGCGTTTCTGGAACTGCGGCGGCGAGGGGCAGATCCTCGTCGGCGGTCTTGCTTCCGCCCTGATTATGGTATATCTGGGCAGCAACCTGCCCGCCCCGCTGCTGTTTGCCGCGATGGCAATCGGCAGTATGGCAGCCGGTGCGCTGTGGGCGTTTGTTCCCGCGTGGTTCAAGGCGCGCTGGAACACCAACGAAACCCTGTTTACCCTGATGATGAACTACGTTGCCACCAGCATTGTGGCGTGCGTCACCAACATTATGCGCGGTCAGGCGTCCAGCCTTGGCACGCTGAACAAAGCCACCAAGGCGGGCTGGTTCCCCATTATTCTGGGGCAGCGCTACACCATCAACATCATTGTGGTGTTTGTGCTGATGTTCGCGATGTACGGCTACCTGAAATACCTCAAGCAGGGGTATGAGATCAGCGTCGTGGGCGAAAGCGAAAACACCGCCCGCTACGCCGGCATCAATGTGCGCAAGGTCACCATCCGCACGATGATGCTGTCGGGTCTGATTTGCGGCTTGTGCGGCTTTTTGATCGTTGCCGGTAAGGATCAGACCATCTCCACCACCTCGGCGGGCGGGCGCGGCTTTACCGCCATCATCGTGGCGTGGCTTGCCAAGTTCAACACCTTCTCGATGGCGCTGATTTCCTTCCTGCTCGTGTTCCTGGAGCGCGGCGCTTCCGAGATCGCCTCTGCCTACTCGCTGAACGAGTACGCCGCCGATATCATCACCGGCATCATTCTGTTCTTCATTCTGGGCAGCGAGTTCTTTATCAACTACCGCGTCATTCCCCGCGGCGCACATAAGGAGGGCAAGTAATTATGCACAGCAGCTTAGTTGCATGGATCATGCGTGCCATTCCTTTCGGCACGATCATTATGTACGGCGCCTTGGGCGAAATCCTGACCGAGAAATCCGGCAACCTGAACCTCGGCGTACCCGGTATTATGTATCTGGGCGGCTTTGCCGGGTTTGCCAGCGCCTGGGCGTATGAAAACAGCGTACCCAACCCCAACGGCGCGGTCAGCGTGCTGATTGCGTTGTTCTTTGCCATTGTGGCGTCGATGCTGGGCGGCTTGATCTACGCCTTTCTGACCATTTCGCTGCGCGCCAACCAGAACGTCACCGGCTTGGCGCTGACCACCTTCGGTATGGGCGTGGCGAACTTCTTCGGCGTGTTCATTCTGAACGGTGCCAGCTACTCCGCCGCCCCCGTTGCCAACAAGGCGTTTGCCGCCAAGATCCCCGTTCTGTCGGGTCTGGGCGATCTGGGCAGCACGGTGTTCAGCTACGGTTTTCTTGCCTATGCCGCCATTGTGCTGGCGATCGTGCTGCACTGGTTCCTCACGCGTACCCGCGCGGGTCTGAACCTGCGCGCCGTGGGCGAAAACCCCGCTACCGCCGACGCAGCGGGCATCAACGTCACGCTGTACAAGTATCTGGCGACCTGCATCGGCGCGGGCATCTGCGGCATCGGCGGCTTGTACTATGTGCTGGACTACAACCAGGGCATCTGGGCAACCACCGGGCAGATCGAAGCGCTGGGCTGGCTGGCGGTGGCGCTGGTCATCTTTACCACATGGAAGCCCCTCAACGCCATCTGGGGCGCGTATCTGTTCGGTATGCTGTACTGGCTGTACCAGTTCCTGCCCAGCCTGTTGGGCGTCAAGATGGCCATCTATATGACCGACCTTGTGCAGATGCTGCCCTATGTGGTCACCATCGTGGTGCTGATCGTGGTATCCATGCGCAAGAAAAAAGAGAACCAGCCTCCCGCCCATCTGGGTCTTGCCTACTTCCGCGAGGAACGCTGATTTTCCCAAAACCTATGCCTGCGGTTTTCCGCGGGCATTTTTTTGTTGCGCGGCGCGCAGGTTGGTGCTATACTGGATGCATACTGGGAGAGTATGTGGAATTATCTATAAGCAAAGAGGGGATCGCTGCTATGCAGCCGTTACAAAAAGAGAAGATTTTTTCCAACCGCCAGCTGCTGACACTGCTCTGGCCGCTGATCATCGAGCAGGCGCTGAACGTGCTGGTCGGTATGGCGGACACGATGATGGTTTCCTCGGCAGGGGAGGCCGCCATCTCCGGCGTGTCGCTGGTCGATATGATCAATATGCTGATCATTACGGTGTTCGGCGCGCTGGCAACCGGCGGTGCCGTGGTCACCAGCCAGTATCTGGGCGCCAAAAAGCCGGAGGATGCCGCCCGCAGCGCCGGGCAGTTGGTGGGGTTAAGCGCCCTGCTGGGCAGCGGCGTGGCGGTGTTCTGCCTGCTGACCCGCGCCCCCATGCTGCGGCTGCTATTCGGCACCATTGCCGACGACGTGATGCAGGCGGCGCTGCTGTACTTTACCATCACGGCGCTGTCCTTCCCGTTTTTGGCGCTGTACAATGCGGGCGCTGCCATTTTCCGCTCCACCGGCAACAGTGCCGTGTCGATGAAGGTTTCCTTCCTTGTCAACGCCATCAACTTTTGCGGCAACGCCTTCTGCGTGTTCGTGCTGAAAATGGGTGTGGCGGGCGTTGCCGTGCCGACGCTGATTTCCCGCGCCGTGGGTGCCATCGTTATTTTGCTGCTGGCGGCGCGCCCGGACTATGTTTTGCAGATCACGCCCTACTCCGTCACCCATTTACAGCGCTCCACCGCCAAAAATATCCTGCGCATCGGGATACCCTCGGCGTTTGAAAACAGCCTGTTCCAGCTTGGGCGCGTGCTGGTCGTGTCGATGATCTCGCTGTTCGGCACGGTGCATATTTCCGCCAACGCCGTGGCAAACAATCTGGACGGCGCGGGGTGCATCATCGGCAATGCGATGTGCCTTGCGATGATCACCGTTGTGGGGCGCTGTGTCGGTGCGCAGGATTTTGAGCAGTGCATCCACTACACCAAAAAGCTGCTTTTGTGGGACTATGTCGCGCAGGGACTCAGCAACGCCGCCATTCTGCTGGCGCTGAACCCCATTTTGAATCTGTATACCCTGAGCGCCGAAACCCGCGCCCTGTCCGCCACGCTGGTGCTCATCCACTGCGGTATGGGCATTTTGCTCTGGCCCATCGGCTTTGTGCTGCCCAACGCCCTGCGTGCCGCCAACGATGTGCGCTTTACGATGCTGGTTTCCATCATCTCCATGCTGGTCTGGCGTATGGGCTTCAGCTGGGTGCTGTGCGTGCAGCTGGGTTGGGGCGCCCTTGGCGTATGGTGGGCGATGGTCGTGGACTGGGTCTGCCGTTCGATTTGCTTTATCGCCCGCTTTGCGAGCGGCGCGTGGAAAAAGCAGGCTGCCCGCAAGCTGGCTGCCTGATCGTGGGAGGAACCTATGAAATTTATCAGCTGGAACGTCAACGGTCTGCGCGCCTGCCTGAAAAAGGGCTTTGAGGAGCAGTTTAACGCGCTGGACGCCGACTTTTTCTGCATACAGGAAACCAAGATGCAGCCCGGTCAGGCGGACTTTGCCCCGGCGGGCTACACCGAGTACATTTACAGCGCCGACAAAAAGGGCTACTCCGGCACGGCGATCTGGGCAAAAACGCCCGCCCTGTCGGTGCGCTATGGGCTGGAGCAGGACCTGCACAACCACGAGGGACGCGCCATCACGCTGGAATACCCCGGCTTTTACCTTGTCAACCTCTATGTCCCCAACGCCCAGAACGAGCTGGCACGCATCGACTACCGTATGCAGTGGGAGGACGACCTGCGCGGCTACCTGCAAAAGCTGGATGCCGAAAAGCCGGTCATTGTCTGCGGGGATTTGAACGTCGCGCACGAGGATATCGACCTGAAAAACCCCGGTCCCAACCGCGGCGCGGCGGGCTTCAGCGATCAGGAGCGCGGCAAGCTGAACGAGCTGCTGGCTGCCGGCTTTACCGACAGCTTCCGCCATCTGCACCCCACCGATACCGGAATGTACAGCTGGTGGAGTATGCGCTTTCGCGCCAGAGAGCGCAACGCGGGCTGGCGCATTGACTATTTCCTTGTCAGCGACCGCCTTGCCGACAAAATTGAAAAGGCGGATATCCTGATGCCGATCTTGGGCAGCGACCATTGCCCCGTGCTGCTGGAAATGCCGCTGTAACGTACTTTGCAAGAGGTGCTGTATTGCTTCGGCTTGTCAATAAACCTAGCGGGACGATTGCGAACCTTCGGTAGGTTTGTAGGGAACGGTCTTGACCGTTCCGTGCAGCCTAGCCGATAGTACGATGTAACGGGAAATAGCGCGCCGTTCGGCGCGATTTTATGCGCTGCGCGCAGCCAGCGGTGCGGCGCGGTCAAGACACGCGCCCTACATTTCTACCCGTA
>CAKTAS010000046.1:0-12039 GCA_934529095.1 uncultured Gemmiger sp.
CCCAGACGGTCGGCAACGTGGGTGATCAGCTCCTCGCTGATGCCCTCGTCCTTCAGGCGGTCATGCAGCTGGGCAATGACGGTCTTGACAATAAAGATGTTGGGGCGCTCGTTGTGACCGCCGACATTGTAGACCTCGCCGTCCTTGCCGCCCGCAGCGACCATATCAATGGCCTTGCAGTGGTCCATAACGTACAGCCAGTCACGGATCTGCATACCGTCGCCGTAGACGGGCAAGTTCTTGTGCTGCTGGGCGTTGTGGATGAGCAGCGGGATCAGCTTTTCGGGGAACTGGTAAGGACCGTAGTTGTTGGAGCAGCGGGTGATGTTCATCGGCATACCGTAGGTGTCGTGGAACGCCTTGACAAACATATCCGCGCTTGCCTTGGAGGCAGAGTACGGGCTGTGCGGGCACAGCGGGGTGGTTTCCATAAAGTAGCCCTCGGCACCCAGAGCGCCGTAGACTTCATCGGTGGAAACCTGCAGGTACTTTTTGCCGTCCTTCCAAGTTTTGGCGTCGGCGTCGTACCAGGCGTCCTTGCAGCACTGCAGCAGGTTGACGGTACCCAAAACGTTGCTCTCGACAAAGATTTCGGGGTTCTTGATGCTGCGGTCCACATGGCTTTCGGCAGCAAAGTTGATGACATAGTCGGGGTCATACTTGGCAATCAGCTCGGTGACCAGCGCCTTGTCGCAGATGTCGCCCTGCACAAAGATGTGGCGGGCGTCGCCCTCCACGTCCTTGAGGTTCTCCAGGTTGCCGGCATAGGTCAGCTTATCGAGGTTGACAAGGCGGATATCCTCGTACTTGTCCAGCATATAGTGGACAAAGTTCGAGCCGATAAAACCGGCGCAGCCGGTGATCAGATAGGTTTTCATAGTTTATTCTCCGTTCCAGTTGGCAAAAAAGTCCTTCAGTGCGTCGCGCCAGTCGCGGGTGGTATCCCCTACCGTGCAGCGCAGCATACGGTTTTCCAGCGCACTCCACGCGGGGCGGCGGGCGCTTTCGGGGTGGGCGGCGGCGTATTCATCGCTGGTGCAGGGCAGCACGCGGCAGGAAAGCCCTGCCTCCTGCATGATGGCGGCGGCAAAGTCGTACCAGCTGCACACGCCGGAACCCGTGCAGTGGTAGATGCCGTAATCGTGGCTGACCGCCAGCAGCAAAATGTGGTAGGCAAGATCCACCGCGTTGGTGGGATTGCCCAGCTGGTCATTGACAACGGTGATCTCGTCGTGGGTCTTGCCCAGACGCACCATGGTCTTGACAAAGTTTTTGCCGTAGTAACTGTACAGCCACGCCGTGCGTACAATAAAGTGGCGGCGGCAGAAGCGCTGCACATACTGCTCGCCCAGAAGCTTGGTCTGCCCGTAGGCAGAAATGGGCGCCGGTACGCAGCATTCATCCAGCGGAATGCCGCCGTTGGCGGTGCCGGGGAAAACATAGTCGGTCGAAACGTGGATCAGCCGTGCGCCGATCTTTTCGCACGCCAGCGCCAGATTGCGCGGACCCAAGGCGTTGACCTTGAACGCGGCATCGCGGGCGGTTTCGCAGCCGTCCACGTTGGTGAACGCCGCGCAGTTGATGACGGTGTCCGGCTTGTGGCGGCTGATGTAGTTGATGGTAGCCTCACGGTCGGTGATGTCCAGATCCTCGACATCCACGGCGATGACGGTAGCCTTTTGCAGGCGCATCGGCAGGGGTCCCAAGGCGCAATGCTCGGCGGCAAGCTGGCTCTGCAGCTCGGTACCCAATTGCCCATGGCAGCCGGTAATCAAAATTTTCATACAAATGCCTCGTTATCAGTATTGCAGCTTATCCTCGGCCACGTTCTTCAGGTGCTGACCGTAGGGCGATTTGCCATAGCGGGCGGCGCTTTCGAGCAGCTTTTCCTTGGTGATCCAGCCATACTTGTAGGCGATTTCCTCCGGGGCGGAAATTTTGATGCCCTGACGCTTTTCGACCGTCTGCACAAAGCCGGCAGCCTCGACAAGAGAGTCCATCGTGCCGGTGTCCAGCCATGCGTAGCCGCGTCCCAGCAGCTGTACATCCAGCTTGCCGGCGTCCAGATACATCTGGTTCAGCGTGGTGATCTCCAGCTCGCCGCGGGCGCTGGGCTTGACCTGCTTTGCCATTTTGACGACGTCGTTGTTGTAGAAGTACAGACCCGTCACGGCGTAGTTGCTCTTGGGCTGGGCGGGCTTTTCCTCAATGGAGGTGGCGCGTCCGTCCTTGTCAAAGGCGACAACGCCGAAGCGCTCGGGGTCGTTGACAAAATAGCCGAACACGGTGCTGCGCCCGGCAGCGGCGTTGGCGGCGGCGGCCTTCAGCCGCTTGGAGAAGCCTGCGCCGTAGAAAATATTGTCGCCCAGAACCATCGCGCAGCAATCATCGCCGATGAATTTCTCACCCAGAAGGAACGCCTGTGCCAAGCCGTCGGGGCTGGGCTGCACCTTGTACTGCAGATGCACACCGTACTGGCTGCCGTCCCCCAGAAGCGCCTCAAAGCGGGGCGTGTCGGTGGGGGTGGAAATGATCAAAATATCCTGAATGCCCGCCAACATCAGGGTGGACAGCGGATAGTAGATCATGGGTTTGTCGTACACGGGCAGCAGTTGCTTGGATGTGACCATCGTCAGCGGGTAAAGTCTTGTGCCGGCACCGCCGGCAAGGATAATACCTTTCATCTTTACATCTCCTTATCATTAATCCGTGCGCGCCGCCCATCCCATGGGGCATAATCTCACACAATAATAAATGTATTATACCGCATTTGCCGCCTTTGCGCAAGGGGAAATCTGTGCGCACTGCGGCGGAAATAGCAATTTTCGGCAGGTTGGGGCAATCTGCTTGACGGATGCGGCAGGATGTGATACAATACCCTTAATGTAAATTGCGATGGTGTGTGATTCCGTCGTTTCAGATAAATATTTTGGGCATTTTTGCCCTTTTCGTTTGAGAATCCGAAGTAAGGAGGCGTTTTTCGGTTGAAACGCTTTTTGTGCGCCGCGGTGCTGATCATAGCCGTGGTGCTGTTTGCGGCGTGCGGTATGATGCGCGGCGAAACTGCCCCCATGCAGACCGCCACCCCCACCAGCTCGACCTCCCGCAGTGAGAAAAACGACAGCGTAAAGGTCAACGAAACCGCCGCCAAGGTCGAGATCGTGACCGCCAACGGCAGCCAGACCCCGCAGGCGACCGCCGCGCCGGAGGAGGTTTCCACCCCCGACACCGGGGATTTTCCGGTGTTCTATCTGCTGGGCGCCGCAGGGCTGATCTGCATCTGCTCTGCCGGACTTCTGATGCTGCGCCGAATCTGATTTTTCAAACGCCCAAGCGGGCGTTTTTTTGTTTTTACCGAAAGGAGGCTGCCATGCCGAAGCGTTACCGCAAGCTGCGGGGCGACAGTGCGTACTACCCCTTTGCGGCGCGCACGGCGCTGCGCAGCAAACAGCGCCGCCGTGCCGGGCTGCTGCAGGTGGTGGGCATTGCCGCCTTGGCGGCAGCCGCCGTGCTGGCGGTGCGCCAGACCCTGCTCAACGACGGTATGCCCACCCCTCCCCCTGCTGCGGCGTCCCCCTCTGCCCTGCCCGCGCCGGGTGCCGTGGCGGTGGCGCCGCTGGCAGCCACCCGCGACGCGCTGGCGGAAACGGGGCAAGCCGATGCCGCCGCGCACACCGCGCCCGAGGCTGCGCAGGACGTGACCGCCGGTAGTGATATCCTGCCCGCCTACCGCGATCTGTACGAGCAAAACCCCGACCTGATCGGCTGGCTGCGTATGGAGGGCGCGGGCATTGACCTGCCGGTGATGCAGACCCCCGGCGACAACGAATACTATCTGCGCCGCGGCTTTGACCGCTACTACGCCGTGGGCGGCACGCCGTTTCTGGATGCGAGCTGCAGCGTCACGCCGGGCTACGCCACCGCCAACTGGCTGATTTACGGGCATAATATGGCGGACGGCGCGCGCTTTGCGCCGCTGCTGCAATACCGGGACGAGGCATTTTACCAAGCCCACCCGACCTTTACCTTTGACACGATCTACGAGCCGGGAACATGGCAGGTGGTGGCAGCGCTGGACACCGCGCTGGGCAGCGATACCCTGCCCTACTACACCTTTTTTGACGCTGCCAACCAGCTGGAATGGAAGCAGCGCGTGCAGGCAATTTTAGCGCTGCGCCTGTACGACACCGGCGTGCAGCCGCAGTACGGCGACCAGCTGCTGGTGCTTTCGACCTGCGGGGACACCGCCCTTGGCACCGACAAGCGGTTTGCGCTGCTGGCGGTGCGGGTAAAATCCTGATTATGCAGATGCGGGTAAAATCTTGATTATGTCTTGCATTTTGCCGCCAAATCGGCTATGATGATGCAGTACACATTTTATGGAAAGTGAGTTTTGAATTATGGCAGAATTTACCTATGAAATTACCCAACGCATCGCCGTTCTCAGCACCAATGCCCGCGGCTGGGAGCGCCAGCTGAATATGATCAGCTGGAACGGCGCTGCCCCCAAATATGACATCCGCGACTGGTCCCCCGACGGCAGCCGTATGGCAAAAGGCATCAGCATGACCGCCGAGGAGCTGAAGGCTTTGAAGGATATCCTGAACGAAATTGAACTGTGAGGTTCCCTATGCCGGACTATCATGCCCAATTTGTGGAAATTTACTCGAAAAACATCACCCGCCCCGGCGCTGACCGCCTGCTGACTTGGCTGGAAACCACCGACTTTTTTTCGGCACCGGCGTCCACCCGCTTTCACGGCGCGTGCGAGCAGGGGCTTGTGATGCACAGCATCAACGTGTACAACGCGATGATGCAGCATTTTTACACCGAGGGCGAAAACGCCGAAAGCTATGCCATCTGCGGCTTGCTGCACGATTTGTGCAAGGCGAATTTCTACAAGGTGGGTACCCGCAACGTCAAAAACGAGGAAACCGGGCAATGGGAAAAGGTGCCGTTTTATCAGGTGGCTGACCAGCTGCCCTACGGACACGGCGAAAAGAGCGTGTATCTGATCGAGCATTTTATGCGCCTGAAAACCGCCGAGGCGATTGCCATCCGCTGGCATATGGGCGGGTTTGATGACGCGGTGCGCGGCGGCAGCTTTGCCGTGAGCGACGCCTACAACACCTACCCGCTGGCGGTCAAGCTGCACATTGCGGACCTGACGGCAACCTACCTGCTTGAGCAGGGTACCAGCAACGTAGAAAACGGTCACACAGGCAAAAAATAACCGTACAACAAAAAATCCCCGCAGCGCAAGCTGCGGGGATTTTTTGTTGTAGTTAGGAATTATTCTGCTCGTCCAGGCGGTCGATCTGATCCTGCAAAAGCTGGGAAACCGGGCGGCGGTTGTTGCGCAGCCGATACGCGGGCTTGGGCTGCGGCTTTTGGCGCACGGGCTGCGCCTGCGCCTTGACGCGGAACTGCTTTTGTTCCGGCTTGTCCGGCTCGGCAGCGGGCGGCGCGGGTGTGTAGGCGACCTCGGTTTCGGGGCTGCCCTGGGCGTAATCCCGCATCTGGGTACCCAGCTCCTTCAGCTCGGACTCGGTTTCGTCCAGTGCCTGATAGATCGTCTGGGTCAAGCCGTCCAGATCCAGCGTGGCTGCCGCCAAGCGCTCGTCCACACGGGCAAGGCGCTCTCGCACCAGCATAACACCGGCGGCAATGCCGCGGGCGTTTTCCGCCATACGGGTCTTGCGCTGCTCTGCCTGCTGCTGCAATTCCTTTTCGGCGCTGTCGGCGTACAGCTTGGCGTCCTGCAAAATTTTGCGGGCTTCCAGCTGGGCACTGCGCACAGCATCGGGCGTGGGGGTGTGGATCGCCGCATTCATCTGGCGGGATGCCGCCAACTGCTGCTGCAGGGTTTCCGCCTGCTGCTGCAGATCGTGGCATTTCAGCTGCCACATATTGGCAGATTTCTGGCTTTCCTTTTGCGCATCGCGGTATGTATCCACCTGCTTCTGCACGTCCTCCAGGGTCTGCGTCAGCTCGCGCTGCTTTGCTTCGGCGGCTTCGGCGCGCTGCTCGGCAGCCGTCAGGCGCTCCTGCAGGGAGGCAGTCTGGGCGTCGGCACCGCTGTGTTCGCTGCCCAAGGCATCAATACGCGCCTGCAGCGCCTGCAGCTTTTGCTGGTATTCCAGCTCCTGCTGCTGCGCCTCGTTGGCCAGCGTGTTCATATAAGCCAAGACGTCATTTTTGTCAAAGCCGAACAGACTGGAACGGAAACCCTGTTCCTGTATATTCTTCGGTTCAGACGCCATGGCTTTTCACATCCTCTCGGGGCAGAATTTGCGTGGTCAGATCAGGAACGCTTGTTCAAGATGCTGAGCAGATCGTTGAAGTAATCGCCGTCGTCCTCCTCCTCAACGGGGGCAGCGCTCTGACCGGAAACCGGGGTGTCCAGACCGGCGCTGAAGCTCTGGGTGAAGATGGGGTTGGGCATAACGGGGTTGATGGTGGGCTTGGCGGCAGCGGGCTGCACGGGGGCAGCGGGCTTGACCGGCGCGGCGGGCTGCACGGGGGCAGCAGGCTGGGCAGTGGTCTTGGCGTCCATATGTGCCTGAATGGGGGCGTCCACCTCGGGGGTGCTTTCAAAGCCGGTGGCGACCACGGTGATGCTCATCTCGTCGTTCAGGCGCTCATCAAAAGCAGTACCCCAAATGATGTTGGCATCGGGGTGGGCAGACTGGGTGACCATGGAAGCGGCGGTTTCGACATCGTCCAGACCGATGTCGGGGCTGGAGGTGATGTTGATGATGACGCCGCGCGCACCGGCGATGCTGGTTTCCAGCAGGGGGCTGGAAATGGCAGCCTTGGCGGCGTTTTCTGCTTTGCCGGCGCCCTTGGCAACGCCGACACCCATGTGGGCAAAGCCGGCGTCCTTCATGATGGAGCGCACGTCGGCAAAGTCCAGGTTGATGAAGGCGGGGATGTTGATCAGGCTGGAGATGCTCTCAACGCCCTGACGCAGAACGTTGTCGGCAGCCTCGAAGGCGTTCATCAGGGTGATGCGCTCCTGGCTGATGAGCTTCAGACGCTCGTTGGGGATGACAATCAGAGAGTCCACGTGCATCATCAGGCTGGCGATGCCCTGCTCGGCAAGGCTCATCTTGCGCTTGCCCTCAAAGGCAAAGGGCTTGGTGACGATGCCGACGGTCAGGATGCCGAGGTCGTGGGCGGTTTCTGCCACAACGGGGGCTGCACCGGTGCCGGTGCCGCCGCCCATACCGGCGGTGATAAAGACCATCTGGGCGCCCTTCAGGGCGTTGGCGATCTCGTCCTTGCTTTCCTCAGCGGAGCGCTGACCCACCTCGGGGTCGGCACCGGCGCCACGGCCCTTGGTGAGCTTGGCGCCGAGCTGGACCTTCTGGGTCGCCTTGGAGTTGAGCAGAGCCTGCTGGTCGGTGTTCATAGCAACAAACTCGACCCCGGACAGACCGGACTCCACCATGCGGTTTACAGCGTTGCCGCCGCCGCCGCCAACACCGATAACCTTAATATTTGTGACGTTTTGCATTTCTTCGTCGAGTACGAATGCCATGAGTATGTCCCCCTAAAAGTATTTATAGTTTCATGGGAAAGCAGCACAAGCGCCACAAATGGGCACACTGCTCCGTATATTTTGTATATAACTGATTATTAGAATACCAAATTTTTATGCCAATTTCAATAGCTGAACGAAATTTTCATAAAAATTTGCCTGTTTATTTTCTGCGGGGCGCTGTTTTTGCGGCAAATGCGCCAAAATTTTTGTCTTTACCGCACATCCGCCCCCAAGGCTGCCAGCTGCCCGGGCAGGTCGGCATAGCCGCGCGCAAGATGCCCTGCATCGTGCAGAAGGGTCGTACCCTCGGCGGCAAGGGCTGCCAGCAGCAGCGCCGCCCCGCCGCGCAGGTCGGGGGCGGAAACCTCGGCACCGTGCAGCTGTGCGCCGCCCTGTATTTGCAGCCGTCTGCCCTGCTCGCAGCAAGCCGCGCCCATGGCGGAAAATCCGGCGGCACAGGCAAAGCGGCGGGCAAACAGGGCGTCGTAAATTTCGCTGGGCGCATCCGCACACAGCAGCACGGCAGCCGCCAGCGGGGCGGTGTCGGTGGCAAAGGCGGGCCAGGCGTTGGCACACAGACTTTGTGCGCCGTGCAGCGGCACGGCGGGGTCGCGGCGCAGGGTCACGGAATCGGCGCTGAAGAAAATTTCAACGCCGCAGCGCTGCAAAAACGACAAAAAGGCGGCGTAGTACGCCGGGCGGCAGCGGGCAATGCTCACCTCGCCCCCGGCGCAGGCAAGGGCGGCGGCGTAGGTGGCGGCGGCAATGCGGTCGGGCATGGGGGTGTAGGCGGTGCCGTGCAGCGCTTCTGCCCCCTGTATGACCAGCGTGGGGGTGCCTGCACCCTGTATCTGCGCCCCGCACTGCGACAAAAAGCGCGCCGTGTCAGCAACCTCCGGCTCACAGGCGGCACCGCGCAGCACGGTGGTACCCACGGCGCAGCACGCCGCCATCATCAGTGTCAGCGTTGCCCCCACGCTGGGCAGCCGCAGCGCAAAATCCGCCCCGTGCAGCCCGCCGGGCGCGCGCAGGGTCACGGCGTCACCCTCCAGCTCCACCGCCGCGCCGAGCGCTGCCAGCCCCGCCAGATGGATATCCACCGGGCGTGGTCCCAGCCGACAGCCGCCGGGCAGGGGCAGGCGCACCGAGCCAACCCGGCACAGCAGCGGCGCCAGATAAAACACCGAGCTGCGCATCGCCCCGGACAGCGGCGCGGGGATCTGCCCGCAAAGCGGTGCTTCGGCGCACAGCAAAAGCTCTGATCCGCAGCGCTGCACCCCTGCCCCGACGGCGCGCAGCAAAGCGATGCTGGTTTCGACATCCGCCAAGCGCGGCACGGCGCGCAGCCTTACGGTGCCTTGGCACAGCAGCGAGGCTGCCAGCAGCGGCAGCACGCTGTTTTTGGCGGTTTCCGGGCAAATTGCCCCCTGCAGGGTGCGCCCGCCGGTAATGATGATCGTCTGCATACGCTGCCCCCGTTACCCACAGATTTACTACCTATATATATGCCTGACGGCGGGCAGGTATTACAAAAGCAGCGGCTGCAGCTGCACGCCGCGCCGCGCTGCCTCCACGGTGTCCGGCAGCAGGGTGAAATCGCTTTTCAGGCTGGCGGGCTTGCGCAGGGCATCGTCCTGCCCAAAGGGAACAAAATAGTAGTGGCGGCGCTGCAAAAGCTGCGCCAGCGCCGGGGCGGTGCCTGTCAAGGCATCGTTGCTGGAGGGCGCGACCACCACCGGCTTGCCGCCGCGCAGCAGACTTTTGGCAGCCAGCGTGACCGGGGTGGCGCTGATGCCTGCCGCCAGCATCGCCAGCGTGGTGCCGGTGGCAGGGGCGATGATCAGCATCTCCGCCATATGCTTGGGACCCAGCGGCTCGACCTGCTGCAGGGTGGTCAGCGGCGGGTGTCCGGTCAGCTGCTGCAGGGTCTTGCGCAGCGCTGCCGCCGTGCCGAAGCGGGTATCCTGCCCGGCTGCGCTGTAACTCAAAATCGGCAAAAGCGTCCAGCCGCGCTGCACAAGGGCGGCGATCTGCGGCAGCACGGCGTCAAAGCTGCAAAAGCTGCCGCACAGGGCAAAGGCGGCGGTGCGCGGGGTTTGTGGGGTTGTCATAGCGGGTCGCTCCTTTCCTGCAAAAGTGCCAGCACCGTCTGCCCGATGAGCAAACCGGCGGTTTTGGGGGCGCATTTGCCGGGCAGCGCCAGCGCCTGTTCGGCTTGCAGACCCAGCTCCCGCGCGGCGGTAAAGTCGGTGCCGCCGGGCAGGCTGGCAAGGTCCAGGATCAGCGCCCCGGGCGGCAGCAGCGCCAGACGGCTGCGGGGCAGAACCGGCGCTGGGATCGTGTTGATCACCGCCGTGTGCCGGGGCAGGACCTCCTCCAACCGGGAGAGCGGCACCGTCCGGCAGCCCGCACAGCGGGCATACGCCAGCGGCTCGGCACGGCGCGCCGCCACCGTGACCCGACCGCCCAGCGCCGTAAGCCGCTGCGCCACGGCGGCGCCGATGCGCCCGTAGCCCAAGACCAGAAAGTCGCTTTCCCACACGGTGTACTGCCGCAGCCGCAGCAGCAGCTGCAGGCAGCCCTCGGCGGTGGGTACGGCGTTCAGACATTCCAGCTCCGGGCGCTCGAAGTAGTCGATCAACGGCAAATTGGCTTGCCGCACCGCCGCCCGCACCGGCGCACCGGGACGCCCTGCCAGCACAACGGTGCCGGGTCGCACGGTTTGCAGACAGCGCGCCAGCTCGTCACCGACGCGGCTTTGCGACATCGGCAGCAGCAGATACTGTGCATCCGCTGCCGCAGACGGGTCGGTCAGACGATATCCGGCGCGGCGCAGCACCTGCCCTGCCGCGCACTGGCGGGCATCCTGCCCAAGGATACAAATACATTTTGCCACAGCCGCCACCCCCTTGCGTTTGCGCCATACTATGCCGGACGCGGGGCGGGCGTGAAAAAGCGGAGGCACCCCCTAGTAAGGGTGCCTCCGCATAAATTTTTTATTGCTGCTTGAGGGCGTCGCTGCGGTTCTGCCAGACCGGCTCGGGGTCGATGGGTACCCCCATCAGGCGCATTTCCGCAATGGTGATGCGGTACGCCTTGGCAAGCTCCTGCCCTTGCTCGACATCGTCGCCGTGCTTGACCTCCAGCTCCTGCAGCCCGTAGAAGATACTCAAAAGACCACTGCCGTGGTCAATGACCAGCGTGTTGCCGTAAGGGTCGGGCAGCTCGTCCGCCAGCAGGATACGCCCGGCGGCGGGTGCAGTCAGCACACCGCGCTTGGCGGTGCTGAGGACTACATTTACACTGGTGCGTCCCCCGGTGCCGGGGTTGGTGTCGCGCTCGGTCTTGGGGCGTCCGACGTACTCGGTCATACCAAAACTGAGCTGGGTCTTATAGTCGGCAATCGGCTCGGCAAAGCCGGTATCCCGCCACTGCGGCAGCACCGTAGCGCCGGGCAGGCACGCCTTTACGGCGGCGGGCATATCGTCCTCGCCGATATAATAGGCGCAAAGCTGGCTGTTGTTGTAATAATCGGCGTAGGGACGCTCGGCGGCTGCTACGGTCAGCACCAAGGGCTTGATAAAGCCGTCCGCCGTGACAACGACCTCATAGCTGCCGGGCTGGGTGTCCCACGCAAGGGGCAGGTAGCAGACCCAGCCGTTGGCGGTCTGCATAAACTCCGTGTGCGGCAGCGAGGTTTGCAGCTGCGGCTGCTTGCCGTCCAGCGTTTTGCCCGCACAGACGGCTGCCACCGTGCCGGGCAGCGAGCGCGCGGGGCTGATGCGCAGCGACGGGCTGCGTGCCACGGTAAAGCTGAACAGCCGGGTTTCGGAGCCGATGACCTCGGTTTCGTCGGCGTATTCCTTCTCACGGGTGACGATCAGCTTGGCGGTGTAGTCGCCGTTGGCGGTGAACCGGAAGGAAGAGAAGCCCTCTGCCGTGCCGTTGTAAACCTCCTGCCCTGCCGCATCGGTGACGGTAAAGCTGGTGGTGTAATCCACCGGGGCAACGCGCAGCCGGGGGGTCAGATCCTCGACATCCAGCGCCAGTGCAGTCGGCTTGGCGCTGACGGTCTGCTTGTAGGTGCGGCGGAAAATATGCCCCACTACGGGGATTTTCCAGTTATACGCGCTGACAGGCGGCTCCTGCCCGGCAAAGCTGACCTCGATCTGCGGGATCATATCCGGCGTGGCAGAGCGGTACAGCCACGCCACACCGCTGCCCGCAATGACCGCCACAAACAGCACGACCAGCAGCAGCCATTTGCTGATGCCTTTGGCGATGCTGTGCAAAATCTCCACGGCGGTCGAACCGGCTTCGTCCTCCGGCTCGTCGGCAGGTTCCTCCGGCAGCGGCTCCGGCGCGGCGGGCATCTGGGCAGACTGCGCCTGTTCGCGCTTTTCGGATTCCTGCATGATTTGCTCGATGGTGATCTGCAGCGTGCGGGTCATATCGGCGGCGCGCTTTTCCTTCAGTGCCGCTTCATCGGGCGG
>CAKTAS010000047.1:0-12016 GCA_934529095.1 uncultured Gemmiger sp.
TTGTAGGGGCGAGGCATGCCTCGCCCGCAGCTGTACGGCAGGCGGCTGCTTCTTGCAAGGCTGCGGGTCGGGCATGCCCGACCCCTACAGGCTGCGTTGTAGGGGCGGATGCTCGCATCCGCCCGCCCTCACCGCATCTTCAGCAGCCGTTCCCGCTGCTTATAATCCGGCAGCACCTCCGCCACCGCGGCCCAGAATGCCGGGCTGTGGTCGGGGTGGGCAAAGTGGCAGAACTCGTGCACAACGACGTACTCCTGCGCGGGCAGCGGCATCGCGCAGAGCCGCCGCGCAAACGCCAGCGTGCCGGTGCGCAGACTGCATGACCCCCAGCGGGTGTTCATGTCGCGCACCGCGATTTTGGGCATCGCGCCGCCCGGGCAGGTCGCCGCGAACTGCGGATAGTATGCCCGGCACAGCGCCTGCATATAGGCCAGCGCCTCGGCCTTGGGCGGCAGCGCGGGGGCCTCGGCGGTCTCCCGCGCGCGCCGGGCCGCCGCACGCGCCTGTGCGGTGCGCACCCAGTCGGCCCGGGCCGTCACAAAGGCATCCACATAAGCCGCAGGCACCCGCGGCGACGCACTGGCCGCCACACTGCCGTCGGCCCGCACGCGCAGGTTGATGTTGCGCACCCGCCGCCGCGTCAGCGTGTAGGTGATGCCGCCCGCCGTCCGCTCCATGCCCGGCCCCCCTTTGCAAAAGTATATGGTTTATTGTACACGCATTTGCCCAAAAGTGCAACAGTTGCCTGCGGCGGCGCATTGTGGTATGATACTGCCAAAAGGGGGCTTTTGCATGAAATCGCTGTTTTTTGTTCTGCCCGCCCTGCTGCTGGGCCTGACGGCCTGCGGCGCGCCGGTGGCCGCCGTGACCCTGCCCGACGCCGTGCAGGTCGAAAAGACCCAGACCGCCGAGACCGCCGTCCGCTACGAGGACGCCGACGGGCAGACGGTCAGCCCCCGCCGTGCCGCCCTGACCGAGTGGCGCTGGTCTGTGGCCGATGATACGATTGCCGAGGTCGATCCCAGCGGCATTGTGACCGGTCTGCGCGGCGGCGAGACCACCCTGACGCTGCAAAGCGCCGACGGGAAAATTTCCGCCAGCTGCCCGGTGCAGGTGTCCAGCCCGCTGCGCGGCATTGCTTTGGACGACTACACGCTGTATTTTGATGACGAGCTTGTGACCTGGATCACCGCCGACGGCACGCGCGAGTCCGACTACGCCTACGCCAGCCGCGTCGGCGTAGTCTGCCATCTTCTGCCGGAGGACACCACCGACCACCCCGCCGCGACCTATCACATTGCCGACGAGCGCATTGCCCGTTTCGACGGTTCCTGGCTTATCCCCGTGAATTACGGCACCACGACCCTGACCGCCGACTGCGGCGGGTTCACAGCGCAGTGTACCGTGACGGTGGTCAGGCCGGAGGATTAACCGTAGGAACAGGCAAAGGCGGGCACCGTGCAGTGCCCGCCTTTTAAATTTGCATCAATATGGATATTATCATTGTTCCTGACAAGATAATTGAAAATCCACAAATCAAAAGTGCAATTAAACTTATCACACTTTTATTTCCGTATACCTTGCTTGTTTTATAGGTATAGATAAAAACACTTATTTCCACTATGATTGCAGGAATATAATACGTCAGCCCCATGGCTGACATCCCTGTAAATGAGGTAATGGATACCCACATAAAAGCCGCGCAAAGAAGCGCAACCAAAATATTTTCTACGGTCATCCGACGCTTGCTCACAATTTTTCCCGGCTTATTCGTATAGGATGCCTTATTATACGTTTTTGCCTTTTCTCTTTTTGGTTTACTGTGAATGCTGAAATCCCCACCGTATTCTTTCTCTTTGCGTTTAAAATCTTCTCTGTACCAATCGCGATCTTCGACGCTCATTTGTGTTTCCTTTCTGCACTTTCATTTTGGCTTTATTATAAAGCGAATACAGAGAAAGGTCAATGAATATTCGTATCTGTGGCCGCGCAGATACCACGCTATCTACCATCATCATCGGTGACGGACGTGCAGCCGAGCAAATCCCACAAGATGCACAGGGGCGCTTTTTGATGGAAGATGGAACTATCTTCCAAGGGTACTATTTTGACGGTGAAACTGTTCTGAAATAATCTCCACCATAAACAACAAAACGGGCACATAAACTGCGCCCGTTCTTTTTTATTCGTCTATTGTATCTATATCATCAAATAGAGGACTTTCCCAAAAAGCCTTAAAAGGAATCCCTAAACCGCTGCACATTTTTAGAACTGTGCCGGTTGTTGTGTTGCTTACGTTGCTGTTGGTCTTGACCGTCCGGGTAATACTGCTGGCTGAAAGTCCTGACCTTTCTGCCAACTGATTAAGCGTTATGCCGTTTTCGCGTACCAACTCCATTATGCGCAGGGAAATAGCCTGTTGTAGTTGCACTGCCATCCCTCCCGCGTTTTGCTTCTACGCACAATTTTACGGGATTTCCAGCACAAATGTTTTGCACACATGCAAAATTAGTGCTATAATGTTGACAAATGACCTAAAATTAAAGAAAGGGTGCTTATTATGAGAAAAAGCCGCGTTCTTTTTTACACTGCTTCTGCCTCACTGCTGTTATCTCTGACGGCTTGCGGGGTGACGATTACAGCAGTACACCTGCCCGATGAAGTACAGGTTAATGTGGGCGCAACTGCTGAGACTGCCGCTACTTATGAAAGTAAACAAGAAGCTGACGCCGCTGCCCAACAAGCCGCTGCGGATAGAATCGACTGGACATGGGCAATAACTGACGACACCATTGCCACGGTGGACGGCAGCGGCGTAGTTACGGGCGTCAAGGGCGGCAGCACGCTTGTCACTGTCACTTCCGCAGATGGCAAGTTTACTGCAAGCTGCCCCGTCACAGTCAGCCAGCCGCTGCAAGGGATTGCACTCAGCAATATAGACTTGGTCATCAACCGCACAGATAATGCCGATATTAACTGCACCTTAACCCCTGCCGACACTACTGACACAGACATTACTTATGAAATTGCCGACAACAGCATAGCCAAGCTGAACGGCAGCAAGGTCGTTGCAGTGGGCAATGGTACAACGACACTGACGGCGGCTTGCGGCAAAATTAAAGCAAACGCACAAATTACCGTGACGACTGCTCCAACGGAGATTCAGCTTGACAGCACCGAGGGCGTACTGACCGTGGGCAACACACATACAGTTCGAGCCACCCTGCTACCCGAAACGACCACGGACACAACCCTTGTGTGGAGCGTGAGTGACGAAACCATTGCCACGGTCGATGAAAACGGCACGGTCACGGCGCAAAGCCCCGGCAACTGCGTTGTTACCGCAGTTACCCCGGACGGTGCTTTGAAAGCAACCTATTCGCTGACGGTAAAAGCAAAGCAAACGGTAAAAGCAGCTTCTAACGCCGGTACAACCACGCCGAGTTACACTGCACCGTCCACACCTTCCGCTTCCACGCCCACTTATGTGCCTGAGCCTGCCCCGGCACCTGCTCCTGCTCCTGCTGAGCCTTCTCAGCCGAGCGGCGGTGACAGTGGCAGTTCGAACGACCCGCTTGGCGGGCTGAACCCCAATGACTATTGGGTAAGTCCTGACCAGACTGACTGGACGCAGGACAGCTCTTGTGGAAGTGAAAATAACTCATATGAAATTGATAACTAAATAACTAGGGGACGGGTTCCTGTTTCACTTTTCTTTTTTGTTTATAGCCACGGGGTCGGCTTCGCCGATCCCGTGATTTTTTCTTTTTTTGCTTTCCTCTTACTCTCTATAAAACAAAAGCCCCACTTGCCTTTTGCAGCAAAGTGAGGTAAAATTGAGGTACGCGATAACAGAGAAAATAAAAAGTCCCTAATTTCTGACGCTTATTCGTCAAAAATCAGAGACATGCTTTGGTGACCCGTACGGGAATCGAACCCATGTTACAGCCGTGAAAGGGCCGTGTCTTAACCGCTTGACCAACGGGCCATATAATACAAGATTTCGCTAAAACAGCAAGCAACTTATCGGCTACTATTGCAACCGACCCCCAAGTATTTTAGCGAAATCCTGTATCATGTGGTAGCGGTAACTGGATTTGAACCGGTGACACTTCGGGTATGAACCGAATGCTCTAGCCAACTGAGCTATACCGCCATATATTGTCCGCGCTTCAAGGCGCTTTATTATTATACGCAAAAAGGCGGCGTTTGTCAAGCGGTTTTTTGCAAAAAATCCATCTTTTTGCAAAAAAAGCTGCCCGCGGCAGTCAGCCGCGGGCAGACAGAGTTCTATCTCAGAGCAATTACTTCTTGTTGGGTACCAGAACGGACTTGCCGCCCATATAGGGGCGCAGCACCTCGGGGATGGTAACGCTGCCGTCCGCCTGCAGGTGGTTCTCCAGGAAGGCGATCAGCATACGCGGGGGCGCCACGCAGGTGTTGTTCAGCGTGTGGGCAAGCTGCGTCTTGCCGTCCTCGTCCTTATAGCGGATGTGCAGGCGGCGTGCCTGTGCATCGCCCAGGTTGGAGCAGCTGCAGACCTCAAAATACTTCTGCTGGCGGGGGCTCCAAGCCTCGATGTCGCAGCTCTTGACCTTCAGGTCCGCCAAGTC
Organism: uncultured Gemmiger sp.; assembly: GCA_934529095.1. Classification (GTDB taxonomy): domain Bacteria; phylum Bacillota; class Clostridia; order Oscillospirales; family Ruminococcaceae; genus Gemmiger. The sequence continues at coordinate 4,614 of CAKTAS010000047.1, forward strand.
GCCGGAGCAGCACTCCAGCTGGCGAACGGGAATTTCCAGAGAGCGGAACAGCTCCACCGAGTTCTTCCACAGGCGGTCGTACCAGTCCATGCTGTCCTCGGGCTTGCAGACGACGATCATCTCCTGCTTTTCAAACTGGTGGATGCGGTAGATGCCGCGCTCCTCAATGCCGTGGGCGCCCTTCTCCTTGCGGAAGCAGGGGGAGTAGCTGGTCAGGGTGATGGGCAGGGAAGTGCCTTCCAGCGTCTGGTCAATGAAACGACCGATCATCGTATGCTCGGACGTGCCGATCAGATACAGGTCCTCACCCTCGATTTTGTACATCATAGCGTCCATTTCGGGGAAGGACATAACGCCCTTGACGACGTCGCCGTGCATCATAAACGGCGGGATCACATAGGTAAAGCCCTTCTGGTCGATCATAAAATCGCGGGCGTAAGCCAGCACAGCCTCGTGCAGGCGCGCCATATCGCCCAGCAGGTAGTAGAAGCCGTTGCCGGAAACGCGGCCGGCGGCGTCCAGATCGATGCCGTTGAAGCTCTCCATAATTTCAACGTGGTAGGGGATGGGGTAGTCGGGCACGACAGGCTCGCCGAAGCGCTGGACCTCGACGTTGTGGCTGTCATCGGGACCGATCGGCACGCTGGGGTCGATCATCTGCGGGATGGTGTACATAATTTCCTGGATTTTTGCCTGCAGCTCGTCCTCTTTGGCTTCCAGCTCCTTCAGGCGGTCCGCCTGCGCGGTGACCTGCTTCTTGACTTCCTCAGCTTCGGCGGCCTTGGCGGGGTCCTTTTTCGCCTGACCCATCAGCATACCGATCTGCTTGGACAGCTTGTTGCGGTTGGCGCGCAGGTCGCTTGCCTCACCGATAGCGGCGCGGTACTCGGCATCCAGACGGATGACCTCATCCACCAGCGGCAGCTTGCTGTCCTGGAACTTTTTGCGGATGTTCTCCTTGACAAGCTCCGGGTTTTCGCGGACAAAACGAATGTCTAACATGATACTTTACACTCCTCATATTGGTAAAATATGGCATCTATACTTTTAGTCCTGCCGTTCGGGGTCGTACTGCCCCAAAAGGCTGACGAACTGCTGCAGCATTTCATCGCTGTAAAAGTCGATTTTCAGCGAGCCTTTGCCGTCCTTGTAATCGACGTGGACCTCGCTGCCGGTGACCTCTTTCAGCGCTGCCTCGATCTCCACCGCGCGCTTGGGGCGGTTAAAGGGGTCGGGCTTGGGCTTGGGCGGTTTGGGCGGCTTGGACAGCTTTTTGCAAAGCACCTCGGTCTGGCGGACGTTCAAGCCTTTTTCGGCAATTTCCTTGGCGGCGTCCTGCATCAGCCCGGCGCTGGGCAAGCCCAGAAGCACCTTGGCGTGTCCGGTGGAAAGCTGCCCGCCGCGCACCTGGGTGCGCACGTCGTCGGGCAGGGTGAGCAGACGCAGACTGTTGGCGACGGCGCTGCGGCTTTTGCCCAACCGCTTGGCGGCGGTTTCCTGCGTTAAGCCGTACTTTTCAATCAGCTGCTTGCAGCCCTCGGCGACCTCGATGGGGTCCAAGTCCTCGCGCTGCAGGTTTTCGATCAGCGCCAAGGCGGCGGCCTGCTCGTCGGTGACGTCCTTGATCAGAACCGGCACCTCGTCCAGACCCGCCAGCCGCGCGGCACGCCAGCGGCGCTCGCCCGCGATGATGATGTACCCGGTACCCAGCTTTTTGGGGCGCACGGCGATGGGCTGCAGCAAGCCGTTTTCGGTGATGCTGGCGGCAAGCTGGTTCAGCGCATCTTGGTCAAAATGCTTGCGGGGCTGCTCGGGGTCGGGTTCGATCTCCCGCAAAGGCAGGGTGGAAACGCCCGCGTCGTCGCCGGTCGTTTCGGGCAGGTCGGCAAACAGGGTGTCCAGACCCTTGCCAAGCCCGCCCAGCTTTTTCTTTGCCATAGGCACCTCCTGTGCGGTTTAGTGTTCGTTGTGGTTTAAAAATTCCCGCGCCAGCTCCATATACGCCTCGCTGCCTTTGCCGTTCGGCTCATAGAAATTGATGGGCATACCGAAGCTGGGCGCTTCCGACAGGCGGACAGAGCGGGGGATGACCGCCTTGTACACCTTGTCGCCGTAGTATTTTTTGACCTGCGCGACCACCTGCATCGTCAGGTTCAGCCGCCCGGAGTACATCGTGAACAGCACGCCCTCGATGTCCAGATAGCGGTTGTACTTTTTGCGCACGATTTTTAGGGTGTTCATCAGCTCGGTCAAGCCCTCCAGCGCGAAATACTCGCACTGCAGGGGAATCAGCACCGTATCGCTGGCGCACAGACCGTTGACGGTCAGCAGATCGAGCGACGGCGGGCAGTCGATGAAGATGTAATCGTACAGCGGCACGATGGGCGCCAGCACGCTGCGCAGACGCATTTCGCGCCGGGGCAGGTTGACCAGCTCGACCGCCGCGCCCGCCAGCTGCGTGTTGGACGGCAAAAGGTCGGCGTTGTACTCGGTCTTGACAATGGCGGAGCGCACATCGTCGTCGTCGATCAGGCAGGTGTAGACGTCGGCATCCAGCTTGTTTTTGGACACGCCGTAGGCGCTGGTGGTGTTGCCCTGCGGGTCCAAATCGACGATCAGCACCCGTTTGCCCAGCGCAGCCACGCAGGACGACATGTTGACGGCAGTCGTGGTTTTGCCCACGCCGCCCTTTTGGTTTGCCACAGCAACGACCTTTGCCACCTTGTTGACCTCCTAAAAAACGCAGAAATAGATGTACAAACCTATTATAGCACATTGTGCGGGCATAAAAAAGGGGCAAACAGAAAAAATCCCCGGCAAAATGTTCCACGTGGAACATTTGCGGGGATTTTTTCAGAGTTCAGAGTGGAGAGTTAAGAGTTAAGATACTGTGTGTTCGCTGCGCGAACACGTTTTTATGACGCGGGAAACTATCGTTTGTTTGTGCCTTTGGCACAAACTCCACTTTATTTATTATCTATTATCTTTTATCTATTATCTCTGTGTAATATTTTCCGGTCAGGCATTTTATTTATCCATCACACCTTCACCTCAAAACATTCCTCCTCCGCCGCGTCCTCGGATTTCACCGGTATCCGCACCGTGTACTCCAAACATCCGTCGCGCTTGTCGCAGTGGGTCGTGGCGGCAATGCCCTTTTGCGTCATCAAGTCCACCGCGTGCTGCAGGGTGTTCACAAAAAACCGCACGTCGCGCACCATGGGCGTTACCTTGCGGCAGGGGCTGGGGGAAGTGGGATTCGCCAGCATCGTGTCCACCAGCTTGTCGGCTTGGCGCACGCTCATGTTGTCGCGGGCGATTTTTTCCAGCGCGGCGGTGCGGCGGCTTTCGGGCAGGCGCAAAACGGCGCGGGCATGCCGCTCCGAAAGATGATGCACCATACACAGCTCCTGCTGTTCGGGTGTCAGCGTCAGCAGCCGCAGCTTGTTGGCAAGCGCCGGCTGGCTCAGCCCCAAGCGGCGGGCGGCCTCCGCCTGCGTGCAGCCCCACAGCCGAATGACCTCTTTAATGCCGCGCGCCGTGTCAAACGGGTCGAGCTGGCTGCGCTGCAAATTTTCCAGCAGCCCTAATGCTGCCGACTCGGAATCATCAAAGTCCGCCAAAATCGCGGGTATCTTTTCCAGCCCCGCCAACCGGCAGGCGCGCAGGCGGCGCTCGCCCGCCACAAGCTGGTATTTGCGCAGCCCGACCCGCCGCACGCTGATGGGCTGCAGCAGCCCGTTTTGCACAATGCTGACCGCCAGGGCGGCGATCTCGTTTTCGTCAAATACGGTGCGCGCCTGATACGGCGACGCCTCGATGCAATCGGGCGGCAGCAGCAGCACCCGCCCTTGCTTTTGCAGTTCTTTCTTTGCCATTTTTCTGCATCCTCCCAACAAACAAATAAAAAAATGCTATGCCTTTTTCGTAAAAAGCATAGCATAAATGGCAAAAAATGGAAACTAAAATCGTTCGCGCAAAACTGCGCGGTTTCGCGGTTTTACAGCGGTTTTTTTGCAATTTTTCCGCCGTTTCGGGGGTAAACGGTCGGAGTTTGCGATATTTTTTTGCACAGTACCAACCCGCGGGCGCTGCCGTCGGGCAGGGTAAAGGTGCGGGTTTCGGCGTAGGCGCCGCCCAATTTCTTTAAGGCGTTGCCGCTGGCTTTGGCTTCGGCGTCGGCTTCGGGACCCTTCATCGCCAAAAATACGCCGCCGACCTTGACCAGCGGCAGGCAGTACTCGCACAAAACGGGCAGCGCTGCCACGGCGCGGGCGCTGGCAATGTCAAACTGCTCGCGCCAGATCTTGCGGGCGGCTTCCTCGGCGCGTTCCTTGGCAAATTCAACGCCGGTCAGCCCCAGCTCGGCGCAGGCGTAGCGCAAAAAGTCCACGCGCTTGCCGGTCGGCTCCATCAGGGTCAGCTGCAAATCGGGCTTGTAGATTTTTGCCACAATGCCGGGAAAGCCCGCGCCGGTGCCGACATCCACCATTTTGCCCTGTACCTCGGGCTGGGCGGCAAACAGCAGGCTGTCGGCAAAGTGGCGGTCCTCAATGCCTTCGGGGCTGGTGATGGCGGTCAGGTTGACCTTTTGGTTGTAGTCCACCAAAATTTCGGCGTAGCGGTCCAGCTGGTCCAGCTGGGCGGGGGACAGCGCAATGTTCCACGTGGAACATTTTTCGGCAAGGCGGGTTTTGTTTATCATAGCGTTTCTCCGTTTTGTGTGCGGTTGGCTTTCAGCAAAATCAGGCTCAGCTGGGCAAGGTCGCTGGGGGACACCCCGGGGATGCGCCCCGCCTGCGCCAGATTGCGCGGGCGAATTTTTTGCAGCTTTTCGCGCGCTTCCAAGGTCAGCATTTCCAGCGGCGCGTAGTCAAAATCCTCGGGGATGGCAACACCCTCGTGGCGGCGGATGTCCCGGATGATGCGCTCCTCGCGCGCAATGTAGCCTGCGTAACGAATCTCGGTTTCGATGCGCTGCGCCATAGCGGGGGTGATGCCCTCACCCGTGCCGATCAATTGGGTGATCATCGCGTAGCTAACGGCGGGGCGGCGCAGCAGTTCCAGCGCGGTGCCGCCGCTTTCGCCCAATTCAGCGTCGGCGGGCGCTAGGGCGCGCAGGTCTGCCATTTTGACGCGGGTGGTTTCCAGCCGCTTGAGTTCCTGCTGCTTGATCTCGCGGTCGCGGCAAAAGGCTGCCCAGCGTGCATCGTCCACCAGCCCGTATTCGCGCCCGATGGGGGTCAGGCGCTCGTCGGCGTTGTCTTGGCGCAGGCTCAGGCGGTATTCGCTGCGGCTGGTCATCATACGGTAGGGGTCCAGCACGCCCTTGGTCACAAGGTCGTCCACCAGCGTGCCGAGGTAGCTGGTGTGGCGCTCCAGCACCAGCTCGGTCTTGCCCAGCGCGTGGCGGGCGGCGTTCAAGCCCGCCAACAGCCCTTGGGCGGCGGCTTCCTCGTAGCCGGAGGTGCCGTTGAACTGCCCCGCGCCGTACACACCGGCGGCGACCTTGCTTTCCAGCGTCGGTTTTAAGGTAGTGGGGTCAACGCAGTCGTACTCGATGGCGTAGGCGGGGCGCATAATTTCGATGTTTTCAAAGCCGCGAATGGCGCGGTACATCTCGTTCTGCACGCACTCCGGCAGGCTGGACGAAAGCCCCTGCAGGTACATTTCCTCGGTGTCCTCGCCGCAAGGCTCAACAAAGATGGGGTGGCGTTCCTTTTCTTTAAAGCGGACGACCTTGTCCTCAATGGACGGGCAGTAGCGCGGACCCACGCCTTGGATGTCGCCGCCGTACAGCGGCGAGCGGTGCAGGTTGTCCAGGATGATGCGGTGCATCTGTGGGTTGGTGTAGGCGATGTAGCAGTCCACCTTGTTGTGCATCGGCGTGCGGGTCAAAAAGCTGAAGGGCTGCAATTCGCTGTCGGGGTCGCCGGGCTGGCGCTCCAGCTTGGAAAAATCAATGCTGCGGCGGTGTACGCGGGCGGGCGTGCCGGTTTTGAAGCGGCGCAGCGTAAAGCCCTGCGCGACCAGGCTTTGCGTCAGCGCGGTGGCGGCGTGGGTGCCGTCGGGACCGCTGTCGTAGTGGGCGTCGCCCACAAAAATGCGCCCGCCCAAGCTGGTGCCGGTGGCAATGACCAGCGCCTTGCAGGCGTAGTAGCCGCCCAGCTGGGTCACGATGCCGCGAATCTGCCCGTTTTGAATGTCGGCGGCAACGACCTCCGCTTGGTGGATGTCCAGGTTGGGGGTCAGCTCCAGCGCGTGTTTCATCCACATATGGTAGCGCTTGCGGTCGGTCTGCACGCGCAGGCTGTGTACGGCGGGACCCTTGCCGCGGTTGAGCATCCGGCTTTGCAGAAAGGTTGCATCCGCCGCAATGCCCATCAGCCCGCCGAGGGCATCGACCTCGCGCACAAGATGCCCCTTGGCGGTGCCGCCGATGGACGGGTTGCAGGGCATATTGCCGATAAAATCCAGCGAAAGGGTAAACACAGCGGTTTTTGCCCCCAAAACCGCCGCCGCGTGGGCAGCCTCAATGCCCGCGTGTCCCGCGCCGACTACAATAACGTCGTAGGTTCCTAGAATGTCCATAAATGTTAATCCTCTTTTTTAGATAAAAGATAAAAGATAATAGATAATAAATAAGGGTGCGCCTGACGGCGCAAATTTTATTTATTGGGCTGCTTCCCAAAAGGGGGTGGCAGAATACGATTACGGCGTGGCTTGGCAGCTTTTCAGATAATAGATAAAAGATAATAGATAATAAATAAGGGTGCGCCTGACGGCGCAAATTTTATTTGTTGGGCTGCTCCCCAAAAAGGGGTGGCAGAATACGATTACGGCGCGGATTTGCAGCTTTTTAAGGTTGCAATCAGGATGCGCTTGATTTCTACGCAATCCTGCAAAAGCTCCGCGCAGCTTTCCGGCGGCAGAGTGTCGGAGTCGCGCAGAAGTTCGATCCAGTATTCGGTTTCGGCAGTTTCCTTTAAGGCAATCTGCATCTTGGCAATAAAGTCGGCGCGACTCAAACCGTAGACGGCCTCGCGGACATTGGCACCGATGGAGGTAGCACTGCGCAGCAGCTGTCTTGCCAGAACCTCGTTGCCGCGATCACGGTTCAGCGTGCGGTATAAGCGAATAACGGAAAGAGATAGGGAGGTGGTTTTGTTCTTCAGCGCATTATTTTCCATAACGAACCTCGTATCTTTTTGAGCAGGAGCGCAGCGACTGCGATCCACCATAATTATTATCTTTTATCTCTTATCTTTTATCTTTTTAATTTATTACTTCCCCACACAGAATTTCTCAAACACCTCATCAATCGTCCGGTCGCTGGCGTCCTCGCCGGTCAGGTCGCAGAGCGCCTGCAGGGCGTCCGTCAGGCAGACGGCGGCGGCGTCCAG
>CAKTAS010000048.1:0-11678 GCA_934529095.1 uncultured Gemmiger sp.
TTGTTTTCGTCCAGCAGCTCGTTGACGTTCTCCTTGTGGGAGTCGTAGTCCTTGCGGAAAACCATATACTGCAGGTGACCCTCGGCGTCGATCAGGGGCAGAGAGTTGATCTTGTTATCCCAGATGATGTCGTTGCAGTCGTGCAGGCTGGTGGTGTCGGGGGCAGTGACCAGCTTTTCCAGCGGGGTCATAAACTCGGTGACCTTGAGGTCCATCGTCATACGGGACAGACGGTAGTCGCGGCTGGCAACGATGCCCAGCAGCTTGCCGTGGGCAGTGCCATCATCGGTGATGGCAATGGTGGAGTGACCGGTGCGGGTCTTGATGTCCAGCACGTCGCCCAAGGTAGCCTCCGGCGGCAGGTTGGAGTCGGAGGTGACAAAGCCCTTCTTGTACGCCTTGACGCGGCGGACCATATCGGCCTCCTGCTCGATGGTCTGGGAGCCGTAGATGAAGGAAACGCCGCCCTGCTTGGCCAGCGCAATGGCCAGCTTTTCGCCGGAAACAGACTGCATAATGGCAGAAACCATGGGGATGTTCATTTCCAGCGGGCAGGCTTCCTCGCCCTTGCGGTACTTGACCAGCGGGGTTTTCAGGCTGACAGCGGTGGGCACACACTCGGAGGAAGAATATCCGGGAACAAGCAGGTATTCACCAAAAGTACGGGACGGTTCGGAAAAATAATAAGCCATAGTCACACTCTCCTAACTTCCTGTTTGCATCATATATTAGAAAGATTGTACCACAATCACGGACAAATTACAAAGCCTTTTTGCGGAAATCTTTCTTGCACCGACGCACAGAAACTTGGGCAGATTGCACCAAAATCTTTGCGCAAAGTATGACTTTACCGGTACCGGATCGCGCCGCCGCCTGCGCCCTTATATAAAGGTATAGCCGAAAACAAAAAGAAACTCCGCCCTTGAGGGAAGGGCGGAGTTCATAAGAAAGGAGGAGAAGAACACATGAAAAATGTGGGGTTATCAATTACAACAGGTCATATCTAACCTGTGATTAAATTGTAACCCTTTTGTCATTATATGTCAAGACTTTTTTGTAATTTATTTGTAATTTTTCAATTTGTTCACATTCCGGGCTTCACTGCGCTATGCCCTGCGGCAAAACGCCGGTCTGGTACGCCTGCACAAGGGCGCAAAGATCACGGATCAATGCCTGCTTGCGCAGCCCTTCGTCGGTGTCGCGCACAAGAATGCGCTGCGGCGCGGTGTAGATATACTCGCTCTGGCTGGTGATGTCCTCGTCCTCGTGGATGGCTTTTTCGACGCTTTCAAAGGGCTGGTGGGTGCGCAGGATCAGCCCGCGGGAGTTGTAAACCAGCGTGTAGCCTGCAATGCCGGTGCGCTGGTGGTAGGCACGGCAGAAGCCGCCGTCAATAATGATCAGCCGCCCGTCGCCCTTGATGGGGCTTTCGCCCTCCATGGCGCGCACCGGCACATGACCGTTGACGATGTGGCAGCCCGCCCCGGTAAGCCCGAATTCCTGCAAAATGCGGGTCGCTGTGTCGGCGTGGGCAATGTGGCGGTAATACGGGTCCTTGATTTCCCGGTGCGCGGCGGGGTCGGCAATGTACAGCCGTTCAAAGGTGGTCATGGCGCTGCGCCCGAAAAGCGGCGACTTGGCACCGCACCACAGATACCACAAAAAGTCCTGCCCTGCCAGCCGCGCGGGGCTGCCAAGCGGCGCACTGTAGCCCTGCCGGGCGCGGCGGTCGCAGTAGTCAAACAGCTGCTTGCCGCTGCGCGCCACCCCTTCAAACCGGATGGCGGCAAAGGCGCCGTCCTCGGTCATCGGCACGGCACCGTGGTACAGCAGGTTGCCGTTGCAGATTTTGTAAAACGCGCCGTGCGCGTAGAGAAACTGCACATGGCGCTGCAGGCGCTCGCTTTCGGCAAAGCTGCGCACCAGCCCGTCCAGAATGTGCTGCTCCTCGGCGGTCAGCGCCGTGGGGTCGGCAGGGGTCACCGTCGGGAAATCGCAATCCAGCAGCGGGTAAACCGTGCCGTGGTAGTCCACCGTGCCTGCCGCAAAGTCGATATGGTTCAAAAAGTCGCGCCCCTGCAGGGCAAAGTCCGGGTTGCGGGCAATGACCTGCGCCTCCAATTTCAGCATCATCACGGTCACAGCCTTGTGCATCCGGGCGGCGGCGGTCAAATCGCCGGATGCCGTGCGCGGGTCGGCGTGGGGCATCCAGCGCGACACATCGGAATCGGCGTAGGTGTTCTGGGCAAACCGTTCAAGCTGGCGCAGGCTGATGCCGTAGCCGCCCTCCAGCGTATCAAGGTTGTTGTACGCCAGCGTCGTTTTCAGCACCGTCATAATGCAAAGCGGGCTTCCGGCGGCGGCACCCATCCAGACAACATCGTGGTTGCCCCATTGGATGTCCACCTGATGATGCGCCATCAGGCTGTCCAGGATCCGGTCGGGGCGCGGACCGCGGTCAAACAGATCGCCTACGATATGCAGCCGATCCACAGCCAGCCGCTTGATGACCTCGCAAAAGCGCACGATATAAGCGTCGGCGCGGTCATAGCGCAGGATGCTCTCGATAATTTCGCCGTAATATTGATCCTTGTCGTGATCCTCAAAATGTGCGTGCAGCAGCTCATCCAAAATGTAGCCGCAGTTTTGCGGCAGGCAGCGGCGCACATGGTCGCGGGTGTGCTTGCTGGAAACAAACCGGCATAAATCGATCAGCCGCAGCAGCGTCAGGCGGTACCAGCCGTCCAGATCCTGCTGGCGTGCCTTCAGCTCCGGCAGCTTTTGGTGGGGGTAGTAAACCAGCGTCGCCAGCTCGGCGCGTTCCTCGGCGGGAACCTGCGTACCCAGCACGGTGTCGATCTTCTCGCGGATAACGCCCGATGCGCTGTTCAGAATATGTACAAACGCCTCATGCTCACCGTGCAGGTCGCTCATAAAATGCTCGGTGCCTTTGGGCAGGCGCAGCAAAGCCTCGATGCGGATGACCTCGCTGGCGGCAGCCGCTACGGTCTGATATTTCTGCGAAAGCAGGCGCAGGTAGCGCAGATGTTCATCGGAATACTGCACGGACAAAGCTCCTCTCTGTACTTTTGTTTTACTTAATTAGGAGTATAGCACACTTTTTGGCAAAACAAAAGGGCGAAAAAGAGGTGGGTTTCAGGAACTGTAGCTTTGCAGCCGCAGGGTCATGGCGGCGCAGCCGCCTTCGGCTGTGTTGGAAAGCACGAGCTTTCCACCGTGATTTACGGCGGTGCAGCGCACAAAATACAGCCCCAGCCCCTGATGCCCGTTGCCGGGGCGGGCGGCGTCGGTGTACAGAAAATCCCCGGCTTTTTGCAGTGCTTCGGCGGTAAAGCCGGCACCGGAATCCTGCACGGTCAGGCAAAGAAACTCCCCCTGCCGCTGCACGGTCAGCGCAACGCGCCCGCCCGCCGGGCTGTAGCGCACGGCGTTGTCCAACAGGTTTACCACGGCACGGGTCACATCGCTGCGGGCGGCGGTCAGGGTGGCGGGAACGTCCTTTTGCACCAGCGAAAACGCAAGCCCCTTGGCAGCGCACAGGTCATGGGCGGCAGCGGAAAGCTCTGCCAGCCACTCCCCTGCCGCAAAATCCGTCTTGGCGGCGGGCTGGGCGTTCACGGTGCGCAGCGCCGCCAGATATTCCCCGGCGCGGTCGCAGGCGCGCAGGATCGCGTCCGTCTGCCCGGTCTGCGCGGGGGTCAGCTCATCCTCGGCGAGAAGCTCGGCGTTGCCGCGTATAATGGTCAGCGGCGTTTTTAAATCATGGGTCAGCGCTGCCAGCTGCTCGGTGCGCTGCTGCTCCAGCCGCCATTGGCTGCGCAGGCTGTCGGTCAGTTCGCTGCCCATCGTCTGCATGGCGTGCAGCGTGTCGGAAAATTCGCGGATGCGGCAGCTGTCGGCGTCCACAGCATCGGGATGGTGGGCGGCAATCTGTGCAATGGCGCGGTTCAGCCGGGCGGTGTCGGCAGCCAGCCGCCGCACCGTGCGTGCCGTTGTCAGCGCCGCCCAGCCCAACAGCAGGACGACCAGAAGCAGAATATAGCTGGTTTGAAAATCCGGCAGCCTGCTGCGCAGCGCTTTGTCGGCATAGGGCAAGGAGTAATCATACGCCAGAATGCAAAAGCTGCCGTCCGCCATTTTTACGTCGTATTGGTACTGGGTATATCCCAAGTTGCCGCTGCCGCCGTGAAAGGCGTTCAGGGCAGTTTTCAGCTGCCGGGCGGTCATATTGGTTCGCGTTACAGCGTCGTTTTCTACGATAGCCCAGCGGCAAAGGTCGCTGATCTGCGTTTCGTCAAAGGTGTCGGCGGTCATCGTGACCACCGTTTGCCGTGCATCGTAGCAGGCTACGGCGCCGGCATTGGCAGACAGCAAAAACCCGTGGCGGATCAGCGCCATCATCAGCGACCACCAGACCAGCACCAGCAGGACGCATCCACCGCCGCAGAACACCAGATACCGCACCAGTACGCGGTACAGGGAGGTCAGCTTTCGTTTTGCCATACATAACCCACCCCCCACACAGTTTTAATAAGGCTGTCAGCGTTCGGCAGCCCGGCAGTCCGCAGCTTGGCGCGGATGTTCTTGATATGCTGGGTCACGGCGGTATCATCAGCGCTGCCGTCGTAGCCGAACACCGCCTCGTAAATTTGTTCCTTGCTGAAGGTCTGCCCGGCATGCAGCGCCAGATACTCGCAGATGGCATATTCCGACTTGGTAAAAGGAAGTGTCTGCCCGTTGACGGCGGCGCTTTTGGCAGCTAGGTCAAACCGCACGCCGCTGCGCTCCAGCGTGTGGGCGGGGGTGCGGCTGCTGCGGCGCAGGTGGGCGGCGACCCGGGCGCGCAGCTCTGCCAGGCGGAAGGGCTTGGTCAGGTAATCGTCCGCGCCAAGCCCCAGCCCGGTCAGCACCGAGGGTTCATCGGTGCGGGCAGTCAAAAACAAAATGGGGGCATCGGTATCGGCGCGGATGCGGCGGCACAGGGCAAAGCCGTCCTCGCCGGGCATCATAATATCCAGCAGGATGCAGTCCGCCCAGCGGCAAAGCGGGGCAGTTACATCGGCGGCGCAGGTGCGGGTCTGCACCAAATGCCCATCGCGTTCCAGCGTGGTTTTTATCAGCGCGCAAAGGTCGCGCTCATCATCAACAGCCAGAATGTTCGCCATAATACCCTCCCCTTTTTTTACAGCGTCAGCGTATAGGTCAAGCAGGATAGTGCGTACAAAATGTAGACGTGCGCCGGGTAGAAAATATAGAACAGCGGCTTGCATCCCCTGCCGCGCTTGCCGTTGTACAGCAGCATCAGCACAACGGCAAAAATGCCCAGCCACTCATAATACACGGTGAACATCTGCGCAAAGGTAAAGTCCGGCAGTTTGCGCACCTGCAGATAGACCAAAAGGAAATCGCTCAGGAAGGACATCCCCGCCCATGCCAGCAGACGCAGCGTTTTGTGGTTGTACAGTGCATACAGCAAAATGCCGCCCAGCAGGAAAAACCACCCGCCGTCCGTGATGGTGGACCACATCGGCAGCACAGCGGTGATCAGATAGGCAAACCACGAGGAACTTGCGGGGGTTTGGGTGATCTGCGGCGCAAATGCTGTCAGGATGCCCGCCACAATAAACGGCCACACGATGGGCCCAAGCACGGCAGCAAGACCGAGCAGCCACTTTTTCTGGCGCAGCCAGTCGATGCCCTGCCAGACAAGGCACAGCCAGAACAGCGCCAGAAAGATAGCGTTTTGGGGGTAAAAATCATCCCCACGGCGCAGCGCACCTGCGTACATCATAAAAAATTCCACGGTGCCCATGGCGGCACCCAACAGCCAGATACGCAAAATATAGCGCTTGCGGTCGTGGGTGTGGGCAAAGCCCTCGACCGTGCAGAACAAAAACAGCGGTGCAGCCAGCCGCCCCAGCATACTGAACCAGACGGGTACAAGACCGGTGAATTCAAAAAAGTAGTGGATGTGATCCAGCAGCATCAGCACCAAGGCGATGGTTTTGAGTGCCGTGCCGGAAAGCCCATATTGTGTACGTTGTTTCATAGAATAAATCCCCTTTCTGTGGTTACAGGAACAGCATAACAGGGATTTATGTAGAAACTCTAAGCAAACAACGAAAAATCAGCCGAAAACCATTTCCGCTTCAAAGGCGCTTTTACTGTCGCGCTCGCCGCTGAAATACCAGCGGTCATCCTCGGTTTGCAGGCAGGATAAGGCAAAGCTCTCCCCGCGGGGAACCTCGCGGTGGTAGAAAATGCGCAGATCGCGCAGCTGCGCGTTGTCCCACACCGACCACGGCAGGGCGTCGCAGATGACGTCCACATAGCGGGTGTTGTTCATATGACCGTTCATATCGCAATAGCTGTACCCGGCGGTGCGCTGCCCCAGCGAGGTGCAGCTTTCGGGAGCGGGCTTCTGCATTTTTAAAGGAAGCTCAAAGGGAACATCGGACGCCCAGAAATCCTGAAATTCCGGCGGATGCTTGCGCAGGATGATGCGCTTTTCGGTGTCGATGAGTACCCAGCGGCTGTCAACCACGGCAACCTCCTGCCCGGCGGCGTCCAGAAAGCGGGTGATGCGCTTGTTTACCGCGCGCTTGCAGGCTTCGGGCTGGGTGACGGCGGTCAGCTCCTCGTCCACCTTGGGTGTGCGGGTGACGTGCAGGGCGAGCTTTGCCAGCACAAAGGCGGTGTGGGTGGCGGTGTAGACTTCATCGGTCAGCCCCACGGCTTCGGCGTGGACGGTGGCGATCTGCTGGGCGTAGCGCAGCAAGGCACCGGGCTTGACAAGACCGCGGTGATCCCCATCGTGACGATATACGGTGAATTTTTGGGTGTAGGTGGTCATAGGCTGCGGCATACAAAATCCCCCTTGCCAAATTGTGAATTTTGATAAAAGTATACCACAAGGCGCTGCAAAATGCAAAGCGGATGTTGAAATACAGGGCGTCTTTACAAAATGTTCAAAAAATAAGTGCTTTTGGGTCAAATACGGTTGACAAACATTTCCCATCCTTTATAATAAATGTGTATGTGTGCATCTAGCGCGAAACAGCAGCGTCTGAGCCGTAAGGCGTGGATTGTGCTGTTTTGCCACAAGGGCAAATATCTCTGCCTTGACACATTGGTGTTGTATGTGCTGCTGCAGCGGACTTTCCGTGTAACAAACCTTTGCGGGGCGGCATAATAGGCACTGACCCGCCGGGCGCCCTTTGCAGGGGTTCGGCTGGAAATTCCGCAAAGGGGGATGCAGTAAAAATGAATGAAAATTGTATCGTATCGCTGAAAGACATTGTTGTAGAGTTTGACGGGCAAAAGGTCCTTGACGGGCTTTCGCTGGACATTCACGACAAAGAGTTTGTTACCTTTCTGGGACCTTCCGGGTGCGGAAAAACAACGACTCTGCGTGTGATTGCCGGTTTTGTCACGCCGAAGTCCGGCAATGTCTTTTTTGATGGCAAGGACATTGCCGACCTGCCGCCGTACAAGCGTCCGGTGAATACGGTGTTCCAGAAATACGCCTTGTTCCCGCACCTGAATGTGTTTGAGAACGTGGCGTTCGGTCTGCGGCTGAAAAAGCTGCCGGAGGAGGAAATTCGCCCCAAGGTGCTGGAAATGCTGGAGATCGTAGGTCTGAAGGGCTACGAGCGCCGCAGCATCCACCAGCTTTCGGGCGGTCAGCAGCAGCGCGTTGCGATTGCCCGCAGTCTGGTCAACCAGCCCCGTGTGCTGCTGCTGGACGAGCCTTTGGGCGCGCTGGACTTGAAGCTGCGCAAGGAAATGCAGCTGGAGCTTAAACGCCTGCAGCGTGAGATGAACATTACCTTTGTGTATGTTACCCACGATCAGGAGGAAGCGCTGACCATGTCCGACACCGTTGTGGTTATGTCCGGCGGCAACATCCAGCAGATCGGCTCGCCGCAGGATATCTACAACGAACCGCAAAATGCCTTTGTGGCGCAGTTTATCGGGGATTCCAACATCGTGGACGGTGTGATGCTCAAGGACTTTTTGGTCAACTTCGGCGGACATGACTTCACCTGCGTGGACCGCGGCTTTAAAATCAACGAGCCGGTCAAGGTCGTTATCCGCCCCGAGGACGTGCAGATTGTACCGCCGAGCATCGGTATGCTGACGGGTCTTGTGCGCGAAGTTATCTTTAAGGGCGTTCACTTTGAGATGCACGTTGACGTAGAAGGCTACGAGTGGCTGATCCACTCCACCCAGGCGAGTGTGCCGGGCGAGCTGATCGGTATGAACATTGGACCCGACGAAATTCATATTATGAAGCGCTCGGAGGTGTAAGCGATGCTCAAATCCAAAGCCTCCCGCTGGCTGGCAGGTCCCTATCTGCTGTGGATGGGGATATTTATCGTTGTGCCGCTGTTTATCGTGGTGTGGTACGCCCTGACCAACGCCGAAGGGCAGTTTACCCTCGAAAACCTGACCCAGATCGGGCGGTATGCCAGCGTGTTTATGCGCAGCCTGATTTTGGCGGCGGTGTCCACCGTCATCTGCCTGGTTCTGGCATTCCCCGTGGGGTATTTTCTGTCCCGTCTGCGCGCCAACAAGCAGCACATTATGCTGATGCTGGTCATGCTGCCGATGTGGATGAACTTTTTGCTGCGCACCTATGCGTGGATGACCCTGCTGGAAAAGAACGGTCTGATCAATAAATTTTTCGGCTTGTTCGGTCTTGGACCCTTTACAATGATCAACACCTCCGGCGCGGTGGTGCTGGGTATGGTGTATAACTACCTGCCCTTTATGATCCTGCCGATTTACACGGCGATGACCAAAATTGATGATTCCATCATCGAGGCGGCGCAGGATCTCGGCTGCAATGTCTGGCAGATATTGTGGCGCGTGCTGGTACCCCTGACCGGTCCCGGCATTGCCACCGGCATTACGCAGGTGTTTGTGCCGGCGGTGTCTACCTTTATTATCAGCCGTATGCTGGGCGGCGGCTCCAACCTGCTGATCGGCGATTTGATCGAGCTGCAGTTCCTCGGCAATTCTTACAACCTCAACCTCGGCTCTGCCATGAGCTTGGTGCTGATGGTCATTGTTCTTTTGTGCATGAGCTTTACCTCCAGCTTTGACGAGTCGGAAATGGAAGGGGTGATGTAAGATGAACAAAAAGCAATCTGTTCTCTTGCAGCGCACCTACATTGTGCTGGTGTTCTGCTTTATGTACCTGCCGATCGCGGTTATGATCGCGTTCAGCTTTAACCAGAGCAAGTCCCGCTCGTACTTTACCGGCTTTACGCTGGATTGGTACAAGAGCCTGTTCCATAACGAGATGATTTTGTCGGCGCTGGGTTCCAGCCTGGTGCTGGCGCTGGCGTCCAGCATATTGGCAACAGTGCTGGGTACGCTGGCGACCATCGGCATCAACTCGATGTCCCGCCGCAGCCAGCTGCTGATCAACAACATCAGCTATGTGCCGGTTGTCAACCCGGAGATCATCACCGGTGTTTCCTTGATGCTTTTGTTCGTTATGGCGCAGAATTTCGGCATCGGCGGGGAGGGCGGCATCTTCGGCTGGACCACGCTGCTGATTGCGCATATCACCTTTAACGTGCCGTATGTAATTTTTAACGTGGCACCCAAGCTGCGCCAGCTTGACCCCAGCCTGTACAATGCCGCGCTGGACTTGGGCTGTACGCCCCGGCAGGCGTTTTCCAAGGTGATTTTGCCGCAGCTGTCCCCTGCTATTTTGTCGGCGTTCCTGATTTGCCTGACTTATTCCATCGACGATTTTATGATTTCCTACTTCAACTCCGGCACGATGCAGACGCTGCCCATTGCCATCTACTCGATGACCCGCAAAAAGGTCAGCCCGGAGATCAATGCCCTGTCGGCGGTGATGTTCTGCGTGATTCTGACCATCATCCTCATTTCCAACGCGCTGGATTCCCGCGCTTACCGGCGCAACCAGAAAGCCATCCGCAAGGCCATGCAGGCCGAGGGCGAGGGGGTGCGCTGATATGAAAAAGCTGACAAAATTCCGCAGACTTGCCGCGGCTTTGGTGGCTGTCTGTCTGACGGCGGTGTTTACCGCCGCGCCCGCCTTGGCGGCTGACGAGATCGAAGTGAACGAGGATATCTCGGTGTCCGGCGACTACGATTGGCGCCGCTTTGCCAACGACCGCATCACCCTGAATGTCTACAACTGGGGTCTGTATATTTCGGACGGCAGCGACGACAGCGTGAACGTCATCGCCGCCTTTGAGGAGCTGACCGGCATCAAGGTCAACTACACGACCTTTGACTCCAACGAAAGCCTGTATGCCAAGATGAAGTCGGGCGGCGCGTCCTACGACGTGATTTTCCCGTCGGAGTATATGATCGGCAAAATGGCGAAGGAGGGTATGCTTGCCCCCCTGAACTACGACAATATCCCGAACTTTGCCAACATTGGCGAGGAGTACACCGACTGGGACTTTGACCCCGCCAACGTGTACAGTGTACCCTACACCTGGGGTACAACGGGGCTGATCTACAACACCACTATGGTGGAGGAGCCGCCCACAAGCTGGTCGGCGCTGTGGGATGTCGAGTACACCAACAATGTGCTGATGTTCAATAACTCCCGCGATGCCTACGCCATTGCCGCGAAGATGCTGGGGCTGTCGCTGAACCCGCAGTCGGTCGAGGAAGTGTCCACCGTAATGGACGTGCTGAAGCAACAGAAAAACGTTGTGCAAGCCTACGTTATGGACGAGATTTTCGACAAGATGGAGGGCGGCGAGGCTGCCATGGCGCCCTACTACGCCGGTGATGCGCTGACGATGATCGACGAAAACCCCGACCTGGCGTTTGTCCACCCCGAGGAAGGTGTGAACTTCTTTGTGGACAGTATGTGCATCCCTGCCAACGCCAAAAACAAAGAAGCGGCGGAGATGTTCATCAACTATATGTGCGAGCCGTCGGTGGGTCTTGCCAACTGTGATTACATCGGCTACTCGACGCCCATCACCGCCGTGTGGGAGATGCTGGACGATGATTTGAAGTACAGCGAGATCGCCTACCCTGACCAGGAGGTGCTGGACAAGGCGGAGGTGTTCACTACCCTGCCCGATGAGATCAACGCCGCCATGGACGCCCAATGGAGCGAAATGAAGAGCTTTGAGGAGGGCGGCAGCGGCTGGATGGTTATCGTGATGCTGCTGGTGGCGCTTGCCATTTCCGGCTTTAACATCTGGCGCAAGCTGCGCAAAAAATCCCGCGACAACTACTGAACAGACAAACAAAAAGGAACCCCGGGTCATTGCGACCCGGGGTTCCTTGGTTTATGGGTACTTAGCGCAGAAACAGCCTGCCGTCGGCGTCGGCATCTACGGTCAGAGTGTCCCCTGCCGCGTGCGCCCCGCCGATGATTTCTTTGGCGATCATCGTTTCAACGTGGGCTTGGATATACCGCTTCAACGGGCGGGCACCGTAGATGGGGTCATACCCGCCGTCGATGATGGCGTTCTTAGCGGCGTCGGTAACCGTCAGATTCAGCTGCTTGTCCGCCAGACGGCGGCGCAGGTCTGCCAGCATCAGATCGACAATGGAGCCGATCTCCTGCTTGGTCAGGCTCTTGTAGTAGACGATGTCGTCCAGACGGTTCAGGAACTCGGGGCGGAACTGGCGCTTGAGCAGCT
>CAKTAS010000049.1:0-11560 GCA_934529095.1 uncultured Gemmiger sp.
GGGTTGTAGTTGTCCGGCACAAAGCCGGGGCCGATGCCCGCAATGCCGTGCTGCCCGATAAACCCGCCGGAGATCGCCGCGCACTCGGCAGGCTCGACCGCCACAATGCGGATCATACTGTTCCACGCCTTGATGTACTCGGCAACGCCGGTCACCGTGCCGCCGCTGCCCACGCCGATGACCACGGCGTCAATGGCATCCCCGGCGGCTTTTAAGATCTGGGGACCCGTAACGCGGCGGTGGTATTCGGGGTTGTCATCGTTGGAAAAATAGCGGGTGTAGTAGGCGTTGTAGCGCTGGGCGGTCTGCTGGGCGATGCGGTCCATCGCTTTGCGGCTGCCGTTGCTGCTGACCACGATTTTAGCGCCCAACTCCTGCAGGCGCTGGCGGCGGGCAATGGGCAGGCTGCTGGGTACGACCAGAATGCAAGGATGCCCCGTGGTGGCGCAGCTTACCGCCAACGCCGCGCCGAAGCTGCCGGAGCTTGCCTCCACCACCGGCATACCGGGGGTCAGGGTGCCGCGCTCGGCGGCAAAGGCAAGCATGGTTTCTGCCAGACCGTCCTTGGAGGTGCCGGTCGCACCGCCGAAATCCAGATACGCAAGCACACTGGCCGCCAGCGCATGGCGACCGGAGTACCCGTCCAGCCGCACAACGGGGGAACGGTATACATCTTGATAGTAGCTTTTGAGTATCGGCACGGTGAGCAGCCCTTTCCTTATATATAATAGAAAACAAAGTATATTATAGCATAGTCTGCCGCGTTTTGCACCCGCCGACCGGCATTTCTTAAAAATTTTGCCAAAACCTGCCGTAAACCGCAAAAAAGTTGCCGAAAACCCTTGACTTGTGCGCCGGATACTGGTATAATTCAAAAGCTGATGTAAAGAAAATAACTTTACATCGCAGACGCAGCAAAGGGGGCGGGCATATGGCGGGCAAGCCGCAGAAAAACCTGACCTATTCCATTTTGCTGGATTTTTACGGTTCGGTGCTTACCGAAAAGCAGCGGATCATCCTAACGGAATATTACGATGAGGATCTTTCTCTGGCAGAAATTGCCGAGAATATGGGCATCACCCGCCAAGGCGTCCGGGATGCCATCAAGCACGGGGAAGCCGCGCTCGATGAGCTGGAAGCCAAGCTCGGCAACGCCCGCCGCCACACCGCGATGCAGCGCGATTTAGAGCGCCTGCAGCAGCTGGCGATGGAGGTGCGGTGCTGCAACTCCGGGCTGTACACCTCGTCACCGCAAATCGAAAAGGACACCGGCGAGATGCTTACCATCATCCAACGCCTGAACACGCAGGAGGACGCAGATGGCATTTGAATCACTGACTGACCGCCTGAACGGCGTTTTCAAAAAGCTGCGCGGCAAGGGCAAGCTGAATGAGGCAGACATCAAGACCGCCATGCGCGAAGTCCGTATGGCGCTGCTGGAAGCCGACGTCAACTACAAGGTCGCCAAGGACTTCTGCGCGCAGGTTTCCGAGCGTGCGATGGGGCAGGAGGTCATGGAAAGCCTGACCCCCGCCCAGCAGGTCGTG
Source organism: uncultured Gemmiger sp. (assembly GCA_934529095.1). Taxonomy (GTDB): domain Bacteria; phylum Bacillota; class Clostridia; order Oscillospirales; family Ruminococcaceae; genus Gemmiger. The sequence continues at coordinate 1,548 of CAKTAS010000049.1, forward strand.
AAAATCGTCAACGATGAGCTGACAAAGCTCATGGGCGGCGATGAAATCCACACCCTGCGCATCAAAAACAAGGGGCAGACCGTGCTGATGATGTGCGGCTTGCAGGGCAACGGTAAAACCACCCACGCCGCCAAGCTGGGCAAGTATTACCGCAGCCAGGGGCGCCGCCCGCTGCTGGTCGCCTGCGACATCTATCGCCCCGCCGCCATTGACCAGTTGAAGGTCGTCGGCGAGCAGGCGGGTGTGCCGGTGTTTACGCTGGGTACCGAAAAGCCCGAGGTCATCGCCCAAAAGGCAATGGCTTACGCCAAGGACCACGGCAACGACATCGTCATTCTCGATACCGCCGGTCGATTGCAGATCGACGATACCCTGATGGAGGAGCTTGTCCGCATCAAGCAGGCTGTCGAGGTGGACGAAACCCTGCTGGTCGTCGATGCTATGGCAGGTCAGGAAGCCGTCAACGTTGCCAATACCTTTAACGAAAAGGTCGGCATCACCGGCGTTGTCCTTACCAAGACCGACGGCGATACCCGCGGCGGCGCGGCACTTTCGGTGCTGGCTGTCACCGGCAAGCCCATCTACTTCCAAGGCACCGGCGAAAAGCTGGAGGACCTGGAGCCTTTCTACGCATCCCGTATGGCAAGCCGCATCCTTGGCATGGGCGATGTGCTTTCTCTGATTGAAAAAGCGCAGACCCTGCAAAACGACAAGGAAGCCGAAGCCGCTGCCAAGCGGATGATGGAAAACAAATTTGATATGAACGACCTTCTGGCACAGTTCCAGCAGGTCAAAAAAATGGGCGGTGCGTCGGCGCTGCTGGCTATGATGCCCGGCGGCAGCCAGATCGACCCCTCGCAGCTGGACGAAAAAGCCCTGCCCCGCATCGAGGCGATCATCTATTCGATGACCCCGGCAGAGCGCGCCAAGCCCGACATCATCAACCCCAAGCGCAAGCGCCGCATTGCCGCGGGCAGCGGTACCTCGGTGGAGGAAGTCAACAAGCTGCTGCGTCAGTACGAAATGATGCAAAAGATGATGAAAAAGGTTCGCCGCAACCCCAAGGCATTTATGCGCGGACTTTCCGGTATGAAGGGCGGCTTCGGTCGCGGCTTCTGATACCGCAAAAATTTTGGTATGACCCGCAAGGCTATACGGCCCAAGGGTGTACAATATAAATTCTGTTGCCCCGCAAGGGCCGTAAACAATTTTTGGAGGAATAGTATTATGGTTAAGATTCGTCTGCGCCGCATGGGCGCCAAGAAGGCTCCTTTCTACCGCGTTGTTGTTGCTGACAGCCGCTTCGCCCGCGACGGCCGTTTCATCGAGGAGATCGGCTACTACGATCCCACCAAGAACCCCAGCATCGTCAAGATCGACGAGGAGAAGGCTAAGCAGTGGCTGTCCAACGGCGCTCAGCCCACCGACACCGTTCGTGAGCTGCTGAAGAAGGCTTCCGTTCTGTAATTGCAAGTTTTCTTGTAGGAGGGAACGTCTATGCAGGAACTCTTATTAGCCGTTGCCCGCGGTCTTGTCGAGGACAAGGATGCTGTGCAGGTGACCGTTGACCCTCTGCGTGAGGACGGCACGACCGTCTATCACCTCAAAGTGGCAGAGTCCGATATGGGTCGCGTCATCGGCAAGCAGGGGCGCATCGCCAAGGCTATCCGCGTTGTCGTGCGTGCCGCTGCTGTTCGCCAGGGCGAAAAGGCAGTCGTCGAGATCGACTGATGATTTTAGCACTTTGCCGCAACGGTAAAGTGCTTTTTGTTTCCCCAGGAGGTACACTTATGCAAAACTACCTGCCCGCCTGCAAGATCGTGTCTACCCACGGTGTTCGCGGCGAAATGAAAGCCCTGCCCCTGTGCGACGGCGCTGCGTTTCTGGCAAAGTTCAAGCGGCTGTTTGTCACGGCACAGGGCACGGGAGAGTGCAAGGTGCTGGGCGTGCGCGCGCAGGGCAATACCATCCTGCTGCGGCTGGAGGGCATTTGCGATATGGACGCCGCCCGCGCACTGGTGGGGCGCACCTACTACTTTGCCAAGGCGGATGCCCGCCTGCCCAAGGGACGCTTTTTTATTGACGACCTGCTGGGCTGCGAGGTCATTGACGCCGACACCGCGCGCGTTTACGGCACGCTGACCGCCATTGACCGCCCCGCCGCGCAGGACATCTACACCGTCACCGATGCCGAGGGCGGCACCCATATGCTGCCCGCCGTGCCGGAGTTTGTCAAGCAGCTTGACCCCGACAACCGCCGCATCCTTGTGACCCCCATCGAGGGTATGTTTACCGACGCCGTCAACGGAGATAAGGACTGAACGCTATGCGCATCGACATTGTGACCCTGTTCCCCGAGCTGTGCGATACCTTTTTGTCTGCCAGCATTCTGGGACGCGCCCGCGCTAAAAATCTGTTTGAGGCACACTGCCACCAGATCCGGGACTACACCTTAAATAAGCAAAAGCAGACCGACGACTACCCCTACGGCGGCGGCTGCGGTATGGTGCTGTATGCGCAGCCCATTGCCGACTGCCTGCGCGCCGTGCAGGCGCAGTGCCGGGAGCAGGGCAGGGGAAAGCCGCACGTTGTGTTTTTGACCGCCGCCGGTGCGCCCTATGACGAAGCCAAGGCACGGGAGCTGGCACAGTATGACGCTGTGACGCTGGTTTGCGGGCATTACGAGGGCATCGACCAGCGTGTGATCGACGCCTTTGGGGATGAGGAAATTTCCATCGGGGACTATGTGCTGACCGGCGGCGAGCTGGCAAGCCTTGTGGTGGCGGACAGCGTGCTGCGTCTGCAGCCCGGCGTGCTGGCGGAGGAAAAAGGCTATCAGGACGAAAGCTACTGGGACGGGCTTTTGGAATACCCCCAGTACACCCGCCCCGAGGTGTGGGAGGGACGCGCCGTGCCGCCCGTGCTGCTGACCGGCGACCACCAGAAAATTGAGGTCTGGCGCGGCGAGCAGAGCCGCATCCGCACCCGCACCCGCCGCCCCGACCTGTACGACCAATGGTGCGCCACCCACCCGCTGACCGAGCTGCCCAAGTGGAAGCGGGGCGAGAATATGCGCCTTGTCAAAACCGAGGAGCAGTGGCAGTGTGCCGCGGCGCTTGCTGCCGAGGGTCGCCGCACGGTCTGTGCGCCTGTGGCAGCGCCCGAAGCGCTGGCAAGCCTTACCGCCGAAACTATGCTGCCGCAGCTTTTGCAGCAGCACAGGGACGGCTGGGCGTTCTATCTGCATTTTACCAAAAACCTGCCGGACGGTATGGTGGGCGTCTGCCACAAGACCGGCAAAATCGGCTGCCTGTTTGTGACCGAAGCGGCGCGCGGCAAAGGCATCGGCGCCAAGATGCTGGATTTTGCCCGCAAAAAGCTGCCGGAGCATACAAACCCCACGCTGACCGTGCTGAACACCAACACCCGCGCCATCGCCCTGTACAAGCGTATGGGGTGGGTGCCTGCCGGCACCGAAACGGTATATGACCCCGCCAAGGACGTTTTTTGTGCGGTGTACTGTGAAGAATTGCGGATGCGCTACCGCCCGCCGGTCGATAGTTTTGTAAGTGCTGACCAACAATGTTGAAAACAAACTAGTAAAAATGCACAAAGACGGACGCTTGCTTTTGGTGGAATTACAGAATCCTGCCAAATTTGCAAATTTCCACTGTACAAAAACGACAAAATAGGATAAAATAGAAACAATCAAGGCGGCGTATTACACGCAATAGACCGCCTGACGAAACGCCCACGGGAAACGCAAGGGCATATTATTTTCAAAAGTAGGAGAGAATAACTATGTACGTCAAAGAAGTTACCGTTGAGAATCAGGTTGGTCTGCACGCCCGCCCGGCTACCTTCTTCATCCAGAAGGCGAACGAGTACAAATCTTCCATCTGGGTCGAAAAAGAGGAACGCCGCGTCAACGCGAAGTCCCTGCTCGGTGTCCTGAGCCTGGGCATCGTTGGCGGCACCACCATCCGCATCATTGCCGATGGCGCCGATGAGCAGGCTGCCGTTGACGGTCTGGTCAAGCTGGTCAGCTCCGGCTTTGCCGAGTAATTCTTTCTCAAAACATCAGCGGCGGGCAATTCCCGCCGCTTTTTTTGTAGGAAAAGGAACACAGTATGACAAAAGCCGAACTCTACAAAAAAGCCTGTATGCTGCCCCTTTTGCCGGGTGTGTATATCATCCGCGACAAAAGCGATACCATCATCTACATCGGCAAGGCAAAGCGGCTCAAGACCCGCGTGTCGCAGTATTTCCGCGAGGGCGTTCCCCACGACGCCAAGGTCAGCCAGATGATCGCCCACGCCTTTGCGTTTGATGTTATCGTCTGCCAGTCGGAGTTTGAAGCGCTGGTGCTGGAAGCCAGCCAGATCAAAGCCCACACCCCCAAGTACAACATTCTGTTAAAGGACGACAAGGGCTACAGCTACGTCAAGGTGACCAAGGGGGCGTGGCCGCGCATTTCGGCGGCGCTGCAAAAGGATGACGACGATGCCGAGTATATCGGTCCGTTCACCTCCTCCTTTGCGGTGCGCGAGATGGTCGAAACCGCGCAGGACTGCTTTCTTTTGCCCCGCTGCGGCAAGAGTTTTCCGCAGGATTTCGGCAAGGGGCGCCCCTGCCTGAACGCCCATATCGGCAAATGTATGGCGGTGTGCAGCGGCAAAATTTCCTGCGATGCCTACAATGACGCCGTGCAGGGCGCGCTGCATATGATCCGCTACGGCAAAAAGGACATTGTCCGCCAGCTGCGCGAAAAGATGCAGGCGGCATCCGACCGGCTGGATTTTGAAACCGCCGCCCTGTTGCGGGATCAGATTTTGGCGATCGACCGCGTGGCAGCCGGGCAAAAGGTCGTGCGCGACGCCGACACCGAGATGGACATTCTGGCGCTGGCGGGTACCACCAAGGCGGTCTGCGCCGCCGTGCTGCGCTACCGCGACGGTCGCCTGACCGACAAGCGGGAATTTGTTTTTCACGATACGACCGACATCGACGCTGTGCGCGAGGAATTTTTGCCCCAGTATTATCTGGACGGCGAAAACGTACCCAAGGTCATTGCCGTGGACGCGCTGCCCCCCGACGCCGAAGCGCTGAACGAAGCGCTGAACCAGGCGCGCGGCAGCAAGGTGGAGCTGTATGTGCCGCAGCGCGGCGACGTTGCCAAGCTGGTGACGATGGCGTACACCAACGCCGTCGAGCGCTTGGGGCGCGAGAGCGGGCGCTACACCCGCGAGGAAAAACTGCTGGAGGAAGCCGCCCAGCTTCTGGGGCTGAAATCCCCGCCACGTATGATCGAAAGCTACGATATTTCCAACTGGGGCGATGGTTCCAGCGTCTGCGGTATGGTCGTCTTTAAGGACGGTAAGCCTTACCGCAGCGGCTACCGCCGTTTTAAAATGAAAACCGTGGAAGGTACCGACGACTACGCTTCGCTGGCGGAAACGCTTTCCCGCCGCGCCGCCGAGTACGAAGCTGCCCGCCGGGGCGAAAAGCCGGACGGTGCGCAGAACCAGTTTGCCGCCCTGCCCGATTTGCTGCTGATCGACGGCGGCAGGGGACAGGTGGGCGCTGTCAAACAGGCGCTCAAAGGTACGGCGCTGGAAAACGTACCCACCTTCGGTATGGTCAAAGACGACCACCACCGCACCCGTGCCATCGTGGATGACGCCGGGGGCGAAATTGCCATAAACCGCAACCGCAACATCTTTACCTTTGTCACCAACATTCAGGACGAAACCCACCGTTACGCCAACGATTACCGCAAACGCGCGATGAAAAAACGCTCCTACGCGGCAACGCTGACCGCCCTGCCCGGTGTGGGCGAAAAGACCAGCGCCGCCCTGCTGGCGCACTTCAAGACGGTAGCTGCCGTCCGACAGGCGAGCATCTCCGACTTGGAGGAGGTCAAGGGCATCAGCCACGCCAAGGCGGAAAAGCTGTACAACGCGCTGCGCAATTCCCTGTAAAACGGAAAAGAGGAACCTTATGGCAGATAAAAACATTTATACGGTGCTTGTTGCCGACGATGAGGACGAGCTGCGCGAGGCCGTCTGTACGATGATCCCGTGGGAGGCGCTGGGCTTCCACTTGGTGGGCAGCGCCAGCAACGGGCTGGACGCGCTGGAGCTGGTCGAGCGGCTGGAGCCGGACCTGCTGCTGACCGATATCCGTATGCCCTTTATCTCCGGCATTGAGCTGGCACGGCAGGTGCGTGAAATTCGCCCGGCAATGCACATCGCTTTTTTGAGCGGTTACGATGATTTTGAGTACGCCAAACAGGCGATCCAGTACAACATCATCAGCTATATGCTCAAGCCCCTGACGATGGACGGTCTTGCGGCAGAGCTGAAGGTCATTCACGAGCGCATCGACACCCGCTATGCGGGGCTGCGCCGTGCCGACAGCCGCAACGCAGACCGCGCGGGCTTTGTCATTCCGCTGGTTTTGCAGCGCTACGAAAACGCCCCCGACGATCTGGAGGAGCGCCTGCGCCGCGCCGCCTGCGACTGCGGGCTGCTGCGCGGTATGGATGACCGCAGCTCGCTGGTGGTGCTGGCGGCTTCGCTGGCGGGCGACGCGGACGACTTGGGCGGCTTTGCCCAGCTTGTGGAGCAGAGCGCCAACAAATACCTGCGCCATTTTGTGTTCAACGGCAACGGGCGCATCATCGCCGTGCTGCTGGGCAACCATTCGGACTTTGAGGAATACCTGCATATCCTCGCCGATGAAATCTGCCAGCTGACCGAGCGCGCCTTGGGGCGCACCGCCAGCGTCGGCATCAGCCGCGAATATACCGGCTTTGCCGAGCTGCACGATGCCTACAAACAGGCGATGGACGCCCTGCACACCGCCGCCGAGGAGGAAAGCGGCGTGCGCTTCAGCAGCGATACCCGCAAAAACGGCAGCCTGTGCGAGCGCGCGCTGGAGATCATCAACCAGCATTATATGGACGAGGACCTTTCGTTGGCATCCCTCAGCGCCATGCTGGACGTCAGCCCCAACCATCTCAGCGCCTGCATCAAAAAGTCGGAGGGGGAAACCTTTATCAACATTCTGGTGCGCCGCCGTATGGAAACCGCACAGGAGCTGCTGTTGACCACCGATCTGCAAATTCAGGAAATTGCCCGCCGCTGCGGCTACATAGACCAGCACTATTTCAGCTACTGCTTTAAAAAGTACAGCGGCACCTCCCCCGTGGCGATGCGCCGCGCCCGCAGCGAGGGTCGCACCTGATGCGCCCGCCGCGCACAGCACAGCTGGTCGCTGCGCTGATTTCGGCTTTGTCGCTGCTGGTGCTTACCTTATGTACCGTGCTGTTTCTGCGCAGCTACCGCAGCAGTGTCATTGAATCCGCCCGCACGGGCAGTGCGCAGGCGGTCAGTCAGGTCGTGGGTACGGTGGGCGCCTATGTGGACACGCTGGAGGGTGCTGTCGGCATCGTCAAGGAGCATCTCGGCGACGAAGAACCCGCCCGCGACGCCTTTCTGGCAGCGCTGCTGACCGCCCGCCCGGAAATCGCCGCCATCACCGTCTATGACGAGGACGGCGCCCTGCTGAACTGCTGGGCGCAGGACGGGCGCACCCCCAGCGAGGATATCGTGCGCAACCTGTCCTTTGACTTGACAACCGCCAAACGGCTGGGGCAGGGGTATATCAGCACGCCCCATGTGGAATCCCTCTTTACCGGGTATTACCCGTGGGTCGTTTCGGTCGTGCGGCGCATCCCGGACGGTGGACGCCGCTGCTGGGTGTCCATTGATGTCAGCTTTAAGGAGCTGGCAGGCACCATCAGCGGGGTCGGCATCGGACGCCATGGCTATTGCTACCTGATGGACGAGCGCGGCAATATGGTCTACCACCCCCAGCAGCAGCTGCTGTACGCCGGGCTGAAAAAAGAGGAAGCCGGGCGTCTGGCGTGCATCGGGGACGGCACCTATGTCGAGGATACCGTCATTTACAGCGTCAAGCGCGTGCCGGGCAGCCCGTGGCGCGTGGTCGGCGTCAGCTACGTGGACGAAACCGTCAACGAAAGCTTCTGGCAGATGTTCCGCATCGCCGTGGCTACCGCCGCCCTGATTTTTGTCATGGCGCTGGCGGCAGGGTTCGTGCTTTCGCGCTATCTGAGCCGCCCTTTGCAGGAGCTGGAAAGCGCTATGGAGCAGTTTGAGCAGGACGCGGACCGCTTTGCTTTCCGCCCGGTGCGCGGCACGCGCGAGGTACAGAACCTTTCGGATTCCTTTGCGCATATGGTGCGCCGCATCCAGAAGCTGATGACCACCGTGCGCGAGGAGGAGATCATCCTGCGCAAGACCGAGCTGAAGGCGCTGCAGGCGCAGATCAACCCGCACTTTTTGTACAATACGCTGGATTCCATCGCGTGGATGTGCGAGCGCGGCAAAAATGCCGATGCCGTCGAGATGGTCCACGCGCTGGCGCAGCTGTTCCGCATCAGCATCAGCCGCGGACACGAGCTGATCCCCATTGAAAAGGAATTACAGCACGCCGAGGCGTATCTGCGCATCCAGAAGTTCCGCTACAAAAACCAGTTTACCTACCACTTTTCCGTGGACGAGGGCTGTCTGCACTGCCTGTGCAACAAAATCACGCTGCAGCCCATCATTGAAAATTCCATCGTCCACGGGCTGGACTTGATGGTGGACGCCGGGCATATCGAAATCACCGTCAAGCCCGACGGCGAGGATATTCTGCTCATCGTCGAGGATGACGGCATCGGTATGGAGCCGGAGCAGGTCAGTGCGCTGCTGCAAAACGAGCCGAGCGACCGCACGGGCATCGGCGTCAAAAACGTCAATGACCGCCTGCGCATCTATTTCGGCGCAGAGTACGGCTTATCCATCCGCAGCGCCCCCTATGAGGGTACGACCGTTACGATACGCACGCCCCGCGTGCCGGAGGACAGGGAGGCGGACTATGATAAAATTCATTAAGCGGCTGCTGCCGGCGGCATTGGCGCTGGCGCTGGCGGGCTGTGCCGCCCTGCCGCAGGATGCCCCCACCAGCCGCTACAAGGTGGCGTTGATCGCCAAATCCACGGGGCTGGAGTTCTGGAACGCGGTTTTTACCGGCGCACAGGCGGCGGCAACCGAATATAATATTGATTTGGTCGTCACCGCCCCCGAAAACGAGGAAGATTTTGAGGGGCAGAACGCCCTGATCGAGGATGCCGTTGCCGACGGTGCCAAGGCAATCATCTTCTCCGCCATCGACTACGAGGCAAACGCCGCCGCCATCGACGCCGCCGCGCAGGCGGGGGTCGTCATCATCAACATCGACTCGCAGGTCAACTCCGGTCATGTGGCGGCGTACATCGGTGTGGACAACTACGGCGCCGGGCGTATGGCGGCGCAAAGCGCACTGGACGGCGTGCCGGGGCAGCTGAACGTGGGGCTGATCAACTACGAGGTCAACGGCGCCAACGGGCGCGACCGCGCCGCCGGTGCCAAGGAAGCCTTTGAGCAAAGCGGACGCGCCCAGGTCGTTGCCACGGCGCAGACCCACCCCAACGCGGACGATGCCCGCCGCGATGCACTGGAAATGCTGCGCGACCACCCGGAGATCAACGTGCTGATCGCCCTCAACGAGCCGAGCGGCGTCGGCACCGCCCGCGCCGTACACCAGATGCAGCGGGCGGACGATCTGTGGCTGGTCGCCTTTGACTCCAATTTGGAAACCATTGATGCGCTGCAAAACGGTGCCGTTGATGCGCTGGTTGTGCAGAACAGCTATTCCATGGGGTACTTCGGCGTGCAAAGCGCCTACCGGCTGCTGGCAGGGCAGGGGAGCAGCGTAAGCACCGACAACATTGCCTCCGCTGCAGTCATCACCCGCGACAATATGTTTGCCATGGACAACCAGCGGGAATTGTTCCTGTTTGAGTAAGGCGGAAGGGATGGTTTTTCCGGCGGGGTGGGGTCACCCCGCCCTACGGGGCAATAAAAAATCATCGCGCGGTAGGGGCGGGGCAAGCCCCGCCCGCG
>CAKTAS010000050.1:0-11386 GCA_934529095.1 uncultured Gemmiger sp.
TATTGACAAATCCGCTGCTTTGCGGTATAATTGCAGTCACTGATGCGGGATTAGCTCATCCGGTAGAGTGACTGCTTCCCAAGCAGTAGGTGGCGAGTTCGAGACTCGTATCCCGCTCCATACAGCGTACTGACAGATTGGTCGGTACGCTTTTTTGTTAGGAGAATCTGTATGCTCAACGCATTTCCCATCTATCACTGGTTCCGCAACGGCAACCCCTATTCCGGGGCGGAGGGCGGTATGCGGTATGTCATCACGCCGGGCAAGCGCCCCGACCCTGCGGACGAAACCGGCAAGAAAAAGCTGCCCTTCCTGTGCGCGCAGGTCTGGCCGGGACCGTGGAGCATTGAACACACGGCGGAGGAAAAAATCCAGACGCAGGAATTTTCTGCCGACCAGCAGGGGCTGGACGCCGCCGTGGCGTGGCTGCAGCAGTGCTATGACGCCGAGCGCAGCCGCTGGGACAACATCCCCTCCATTCTTGACTGCGAGCCGGACCGATAAAGCCAACGCCAAGGCAGCCCAATTTCGGGTTGCCTTTTTGTGTAAAATAGGGTATACTATATTAGTATGTCTGTAAATTATTATGTCTGTAACAATTCTGCGTAAAAGAACCACGGGAGAACCCAATATGAGTAAAGTTGCCGCTTCTATACTTTCTGCCGATCTGGCAAACCTTGCCGCGGACAGCAGCCGTCTGCTGAACGCCGGCGCGGATATTCTGCATTTTGACGTGATGGACGGGCATTTTGTGCCCAATATCAGCTACGGCGCCCCCGTGCTGACCTGCCTGAAACAGGCGCTGCCCGACGCCTATTATGACGTCCACCTGATGATCAGCGAACCTGCCCGCTATGCGGCGGATTTCGCCAAGGCGGGCGCGGACCTCATCACCTTTCACTACGAGGCAGTACCCGGCAGGGTGGGCGAAACCATCGACACCATCCGCGCACTGGGCTGCAAGGTGGGCATCAGCATCAAGCCCGGCACGCCCGCGGAAGAAATCTTCGACTGGCTGGACAAGGTGGACCTTGTGCTGGTTATGAGCGTGGAGCCGGGCTTTGGCGGGCAGAGCTTTATGCCCGCCGCGCCCGAGCGCATCGCCGCGCTGCGCCGGGAATGCGACCGCCGCGCCCTGCACACCCTGCTGGAGGTGGACGGCGGCATCAACACGGTGACCGGCGCACAGTGCGCCGCCGCCGGGGTGGACTGGCTGGTCGCGGGCAGCTTTTTGTTCAAGGCGAAGGATCCCGAAGCCGAGATCCGGACCCTGCACAACCTAAGCTATCAGACAATGTAAGGAGATAAGCGGTCTTATGGCGAAACATAAGAAGTTTGAACGCAGCGAAAACTACACCTTTTACAGCGACCTGCTGTGGTGTTGCGTTCCGCTGACCGGTATGGCGTGTTACTATTACGGTATGCGCCCGGCGCTGCTGATGCTGGCGGGTCTGCTTACGGCCTACCTGTTTGACTGCGCCCTTGCGCCCCTGCACGGGGAGGGCTACCAGTCCCACGAACCGTCCAGTGAGTGCTTTGCCGCGCTGATCGTGCTGATGATGCCCGCCACGGTATCTTACGCGGTGGTCGTGGCGGCTGTCATTGCGGCGGTGCTGGTCAAGGAAGCCTTCGGCGGCGAGGGACACTTTCCCTTCCACCCGGCAGCGGTGGGTATGGCGGTCGCGGGCATTTCCTGGCCCGAGCAGCTGTACGTCTACCCCGTGCCGGGTACCAAGCTGCCCCTGCTGAATTCGGCGCTGAAATACGCCTCCGTGGAGGGGATGAACGCCACGCTGCGCGGCGGCGGTCTGCCCAGCGACAGCACCATGGAGCTGCTGACCGGCAATGTTTCGGGCGGTATGGGCATCTGCGCCTCGCTGGTCATTGTGGCGTGCGGGCTGTTTTTGCTGACGCGCGGGCATCTGCGCCCGGCGGTGCTGATCCCGTTTTTTGTGGTGTGCGTGGGGCTGCCGTGGCTGTTCCCGCAGCTGAACGAGCTGCCGTTTTTCAGCGCGCCTTGGCAGTTTGTGCGCCAGCGCATCTATCTGGAAAAGTATATCCTGCTTTCCGGCACAACGCTTTTCGGCGGGCTGTTCCTTGCGTGCGAGCCTGTCACCATGCCCAACCGAACCAACGCACAGGTGGTGTACGGCATTATTTTGGGCGTTGCGGTGTTCTTTTTCCGCAACTTCAGCCCGTATGAAACCCCGATGTGCTTCGCTTTGCTGATCGTGGACGCCATCCCCGAATGGCTGGACCTCATCAGCCACCGTACCGAACGCATTCGTTTTATGAAAAAGGAGGAACAGCGCCTTGCCCAATCATCCGACACGGAATGACCGCCGCAAAGGTGAGGAACGTTCCGAAACTCTGATCATCCCACATATCACCAAGGAAATGGTGCAAAAGGCGCAGCAGATGGCAGACCAAGGTGCCAGCCGCGCCGAGATCGAGCAGGCGATCCTTGCCATGCATCAGGCACCGTTCCAACCCGAGGTGCCGCAGACCCCGCCGCCCCGCAAGGGCTTTATGGGCTTTGCCCGCCGCGAAACACCCGCTGTGACGATCGCGGAGCCGACGGTTTCGGACGAGCCGACCCCCGCCGAGGTCACGCAGCCCGAGCCGCCCGAACCGGAAAATCAGCCCGAACCGATGCAGCCCGAGGTACCTTCTGCCCCGCAGACGGAACCCCCCGCCGCCCCCGCACAGCCTGCAGCGCCCGCCCCCAAGCAGACGCCGCGCCCGGCAGCCCGCGCGCCGCGCACCTACCGGCAGGCGGAAGCTGACCTGAACGAGAAGATCCGCCGCGACCACATCTGGCTGTCCAACCCCGTTATGGTGCGCGGTCTGGGTCTTGCCCCGGTCATCGGCGCGGCGCTGGACGGCAAGCGCGCCCTGATGCTTTGCGTGGCGTGCCTGATCCTGGTCGCCCTGACCCGCCCGGTCGCCGTGGCGATCTGCCATTTGACCCAAAACCGCTGGCGTCCGGTCATCTACTGCTACACAGCGGCAGTTTTGTACATCCCTACGTACATTCTTTTGTACCGGATGTTCGGCGCCGATTTGTCGGTGCTGGGCATCTACCTGCCGATTCTGACGGTTGACCCCGCCATTGTCAAGCGTATGGAATTTACCGAGCTGGAGTCGGTTTCCATGGCGTTCCGCCACGGCTACAACAACGCGCTGGGTATGTGCGCGGCACTGCTGCTGGTGGGCTGCCTGCGCGAATTTCTGGCAACGGGCGCGGTTTTCGGGCATATTGTGATCCACAGGGCGCTGCTGCCCATGGCGGCGCTGCCCGCCGGCGGCTTTGTGCTGCTGGGTGTGTTGGCGGCGGGCTGGCTGGCAGCCGTCAACCTGTACAACGACTTCAAGCATGAGGAGGTGCGCCGTCTGTATGCCAACCGTAAACATTGATTGGGGCAGCGTGGCGAGCGGCGTGTTTCAGTTCCTCAGCTATATGGGGCTGGCGACCTTTGCCGAAAACGTCATTTTGTCCCGTGCGCTGGGCGTTACCCGGCTGCTCAAGCTGGTACCCGACCACAAGGCGCAGATTTGGAACTTTGCGCTGCCGCTGATTTTGGTTTTGACGATTTCAGCCCCCTTCGGCTGGCTGGCGCACAACGTGCTGTTTGTCTGGCTGCGCGGCATTTTGCCCGCGTGGATGCCGCTGTCGGCGCTGCGCCCGGTGGTGTATCTCAGCTGCGGTGTCGCGGCGATGGGCATCACGTGGCTGCTGCTGTTCCTGCTGCCGAAAAAAATCGCCGAACCCTGCCGCGAGCAGACCAGCCTTGCCACCTGCAGCACCGGCGTGCTGGGTACGCTGCTGATCTGCGCCAACCAAAATTACACGATGCTGCAATGTATTGCCTTTAGTCTGGGCAGTGCGTTGGGATATATCTTTATCGTCTTTATTGTGCGTGAAGGTCGCCGCCGTCTGGGCAACAAGGCCGTGCCTGCCATCTTTCAGGGGTTGCCCAGCTCGCTGATCTATGTCGGCATTCTGTCGCTTGCCATCTACGCTTTGGTCGGTCACGCCGTGGTGCTGTAAGCGCCTTTACAGAGGGGATGTGTTGATGATGTCGTTTCCGTGTTTTTCCGCCGCTGATATCCTGCTGCCTGCCGAAACTGTCCCGCTGGACAGTTGGGCGTGCATTGCCGTGGATCAGTTCACCTCCCAGCCGGAGTATTGGCAGCGCGCCGAGGCGCTGACCGCCGGAAAACCCAGCACGCTGCATATCGTGCTGCCGGAGGCGTACCTCGGCACCGCGCAGGAGCAGCCCCGCCTGCAAAGCATCCGCGCTGCCATGCGCGAGTACCGCAAACAGGTGCTGACCCGCACCGTACACGGCTATGTGTATGTGGAGCGCACCCAGATGGACGGCACCGTGCGGCAGGGTCTGGTGGGCAAAATTGACCTCGAAAGCTACGACTACACCCCCGGCGCGAAGCCTGCCATCCGCCCCAGCGAAGCCACGGTGGTGGAACGCATCCCGCCCCGGCTGCGGGTGCGCCGCGGCGCCGAGCTGGAAACGCCCCACGTTATGATGCTGGCGGACGATGAACACGCCACGCTGATCGAGCCGATCGGGGACTGCAAGGGCAGCCTGCCGCTTTTGTATGACGGCGAGCTGATGCTGGGCGGCGGACGGCTGCGCGGCTGGGCGGTGGAAACGCCGGAGCTGATTGCGCGTGTGGACGCTGCCTTGGCGGCGCTTGCCGACCCGGACGCCTTTGCCGCGCGCTGGCACAATGCCGCGGGGCAGACCCCGATGGTGCTGGCAGTGGGGGACGGCAACCACAGCCTTGCCACCGCCAAAGCCTACTGGGAGGAATTGAAGCCCGGTCTGACCGAGGAACAGCGCCGCACCCACCCCGCGCGGTGGTGTCTGGCGGAGGTGTGCAACGTACACAGCCCCGCCATTGAAATCGAGCCGATCCACCGGGTGGTGTTCGGCGTTGCCGCCAAGACGCTGTTTGCCGATCTGGATGCGTGGGACAAGCAGCAGAAGGCTGCCGCCCCCGCCGGTTCCCAAACGCTGCGTCTGGCGGATGCGGCAGGGGAGAGCCTGGTTGCCCTGCAAAACCCGCCCGCACCGCTGACCGTGGGCAGCGTCGAAGCCTTTTTGGCGGACTGGCTGCCCCGCCACCCCGAATGCAAGGTGGATTACATCCACGGCGACGGCACGGCACTGAGCCTTGCCGCCGACCCGGCACATCCCGCCACGGCGATCTTGCTGCCGGATTTTGCCAAGGCTGACCTGTTCAAGGGCGTGGTCTTGGGCGGCGTGCTGCCCCGCAAGACCTTCAGTATGGGACACGCCGAGGAAAAACGCTATTATAACGAATGCCGCGATCTCACCGCGGAACAATAAGAAATGGACGTAACTATGGAAAAAACGCAACAGACCCCCGGCAGCGCACCGCATCGCCGCCGTCGCCGCCGCAGCCCCGGCAACGGGGGCGGCAGCGCCCCGCAGCAGCCCCGCCGCGAGGGGGAAGCAACCCGCCCCGCCGAGCCGCGCCCGCAGCCGCAAAATGCGCCGCAGCCCCCCAAGGGTGCAAGACCTGCCCGCGGACGCCGCCCCGCCCAAGGACAGCCGAAACCGCAAGCCGAAGCCCCGGCACAGCCGCCCAAGCCGCCCCGCCCGCGTAATGCGGCGCAGCCGCCCAAGCGCGAACCCGCCGCCAAGCCGCAGGCAAGCCGCCCGGCACGCGCACCCCGCCCCCGCGCCGAGGAGGAAACCCCCGGGCTGGAGTTGATTTCCCGCCGCCCGCCCAAGCAGAAATTTGCCAGCTTTGACGAGTATCTTTCTGCCCACGGCGGCATCACCGCGCCGCTGCCCCCCGAGCCGGAGCAGACCGAGCCGCTGCCGCAAGCCGCGCCCGCTGCGCCGGAAACCCCGGCAGAAGCCGAATGACCCCCGCCGCCGCGTCCGCGCTGCGCTGCCCGGTCTGCCAAAAGCCGCTGCTGCTGGTGGGGCGCAGCCTGCGCTGCCCCGCCGCGCACAGCTTTGACCTTTCCAAGGAAGGATACGCAAACCTGTTGCCGCTGCAAAAAAAGCACGCCGCCGACCCCGGCGACGGCAAGGAGATGGTGCGGGCGCGCCGCGCGTTTTTGTCGGCGGGCTATTACGCCCCGCTGATGCAGACGCTGGTCGAACTTTGCGCCGCGCTGCCGCACGCCCATGTGGTGGACGCCGGCTGCGGGGAGGGCAGCTACGATGCGGCGCTGCTGCGCGCCTTGCCCGAAACCGAGCTGGTGGGCTTTGATTTGTCCAAGGAAACCGTGCGCTTGGCGGCCAAGCTGGTGCCGCAGGCAGCCTTTTGCGTGGGCGGCAGCTTTTGCGCCCCTGTGCGCGACGGCTGGGCGGACCTGATTTTGAACATCTTTTCGCCCTTTGCCGGGGCGGAATTCCGCCGTATGCTGGCACCGGGCGGGCATCTGATTTACGCGGTACCCACGGCGCGCCACCTGTACGGCTTAAAGCAGGTGCTGTACAAAACGCCCTACGAAAACGAGGTGCGGGACATCGAATACGAGGGCTTTGCCTTCTGCGATGCCCGGCAGACCGAGGCGAAGATCACCGTGCAGGGCGCGGATCTGCAAGCCCTGTTTGCAATGACCCCCTATTACTGGAACACCCCCGCCGACGGCGCCGAACGTCTTGCCGCCTGCGACAGCGTTACCACCGAGATCGGGTTCCGCTTTCTGGTGTACCAAAAAACCGAATAACCGCAAAAAGCGCCGAAGCATTTGCTTCGGCGCTTTGCGTTTATCCTTGTTTTTTACAGCAGTTTGCCGCCCAGCGCTTGGCTGGTGCGGGACAGCGACAAATTCGCCAACTCCTGGTTGTCCAGCGTGTAGCGCAGCACCAGAACATTGGCGACAAACAGCATCGCCAGCTTGGCGGGGATGCTGCCGGAATCCAGCGGGCTTTCGGTTGCGCCGCAAAGCAGCACCACGTCCGCCAGCGCGGCACCGGGGGCATCATCGTAGTGGGTGATCAAAATCACCTTGGCGCCGTTGTCCTTGGCAAGGTGCAGGGTGTCCATCATATCGCGGGTGCAGCCGGAGTAGGAGATAAACAGCACCACATCCTCCGGTCCCATCAGGCTGGCGGTGATTGCCTGCATATGGCTGTCGCCCGCCGTGCGGAACTTGGTGGAAAGCATCGAAAACCGCGCCCAGATATCCCCCGCCAGCACTTGGCTGCCGCCCTGCCCCAGACAGTACACCTGCCGTGCGCGCTGCAAAAGCGTGGCGGCGTGGTCGATGGCTTCGGGGTCCAGCACATTGCGGGTGGCGTTCAGCGCTTCCACCGCCATGGTGTAAGCGTGGTTGCAAAGGGTCTGCGTGTCAATGCCCGGCTCCAGCTTGAGCGCCACCGGGGAGGCAGTGGCAGTCGCCTTGGCAAGCGCGATCTTCATTTCGTTATAGCCCTGAAAGCCCAGCGACCGGCAAAAGCGAAAAATCGTAGCTTCTGCCACGCCGCAGGCCTTCGCCAGCGAGGAAATCGAAAGATACTGGGCGTCCTCAGCGTGCTGCATCAGATAATCCGCCACGATAGCGCCGGATTTTGTCAGGCTGTCGCGCTTGGCACGCAGCATATCCCAAAAGCTCTGTTCAACCATGGTGGGGGAAAACGTCCTTTCCTATACTATTTTGCTTACTCCGCGCGGGTCAGCGCGTCGTACAGCCCGTGCGCCAGCGCCTTGTGGGACTCGACGGTCATATGCATACCGTCCACTGGCGAGCAGCCCGCGCCCGGCAGGGTGTTCGCGTCCAAAAAGCGCACACCGGGGATGTCCCGCAGCATCGGCTCCAGCTGGGCGGCAATGCCGGCGCTGCGCTCATGGCAACCGGTACCCATGGCATCGCGGAAAATCAGCGTATCGTATGCGGGCGTGATGCAGGGCGGCACGATCACCAGCACATCGGGGCGGGTGTTGTCGCGCCAGCACTCGGTCGTCAGCGCCTTTTTGACCAGCCGCACAATGCCCTGTGCGATCAGGTAGGAATTGCAGCCGAAACGTTCCTTGCTGTCGTTGGTGCCCAGCATAATGGTAACGGTGTCCAGCGGGGCGTGGCTCATCAAAATGGGGGTGATGACGCGCAGACCGTTCATCCCCTCGGTGATGGGGTCATCAAACACGGCGGTGCGTCCGGGCAGACCTTCCTCCACAACGCTCCAACCGCTGCCCAGCAGGCTTTGCAGAACGGTGGGGTAGCGCTCCTCCAAGCCGTAGCGACCGTCGCGCACCGGGTCATAGCCGTAGGTGTTGGAATCCCCAAAGCAAAGGACGCGGCGCTCCTTGATATTTTCGTAGTTCATAAGGAAACTCCTTTTTATAAAAATGAAAAGATATTTCTTTTTCTTATATTATAACGGTTCTGAAATGGGCTGGCAATAGGCAAAAACGCCATTTCCACGCCCTCTTTTTTGTACAACATTGCCCGCAAACCGCGCACACAGCGCGATTTTTCTGAAAATGAAAGGATTCTTTCACAAAAACAGTCTTAGTGTACAGATATAGAAAAGACGCCGCCGGCACCGAAAACGTTTCCTCTCATTTTGCCGCCGACACGCTGCCGCCGCTTGGCGAAAAACCGACATAACGCCCGATAAATGCAAAAAATAACGCGCAATAACGCGAAAAACAGAAAACAACCGGAAACGTCTGCAAAAAAGCAGCGCAAACGTAGGCTGCCCCTTATAACAGGTACGCACCCGGCAGGCACCCCGTGACACAGAAGCCGCAGCGCCAGGTGGCACCCGTTACAACCGCTTGCTTGGAAATTGTTTTCGTTTTGTAACAATTTTGACAGGGCAGGGAAGTAGGACTTCTCCCGGTCAATAGGGGACATTTCTTGCACAGAACGCCTTGTTTTGACAAAAAACGCACCGTATTTGTGCAATCTGTACACAAATTGGATTTTTTCTTGTGTATTTCACATCTGGACAAAATGAAATAAATTTTCTAAAATAGAAACATCACGAGGGGCGCAGATGCAAGCGACCTCTCATAAATGCCGAAAGGCAAAAGAAGGAGAAAAACTATGAAGAAGCAAGTATCCGCTCTGCTGGCCGCCGGTATGGCCGCCAGCCTGCTGGTTGGCTGCGGCGGCGCCGCCTCCTCCAGCGCAGCAGCCTCCACCCCCGCGGAAAGCACCCCCGCCTCCGCTGCCACCGAAACCGCCACCGGTGAGTCCGCTGACATCACCCTGTGGACCTACCCCATCGGCAAGTGGGGCGATTCCGAGTCCGTTGACGCTCTGCTGGCGGACTTCAACGCCAAGTACCCCGACATCCACGTGACCGTCGAGTATCTGGACTACACCAACGGTGACGACCAGGTCAACACCGCCATCGAGGGCGGCTCTGCCCCGGACCTCGTTATGGAAGGTCCCGAGCGTCTGGTTGCCAACTGGGGCGCCAAGGGTCTGATGGTCGACCTGAGCGACCTGTGGACCGACGACCAGAAGGCCGACATCAGCGCCAGCGTTGAGAGCGCCTGCAAGGACTCCAGCGGTGCTTACTATGAATTCCCCCTGTGCATGACCGCCCACTGCATGGCCATCAACAAGACCGTGTTTGAGGCTGCCGGCGCCATGCAGTACATTGACGCCGAGAACCACACCTGGACCACCGAAAACTTCCTGAAGGCTGTTCAGGCCGTCTACGACTCCGGTAAGACCGACGTGGGCGCCATCTACTGCAGCGGTCAGGGCGGCGACCAGGGCACCCGCGCTCTCGTCAATAACCTCTACGGCGGCACCTTCACCGACGCTGCCCACAGCAAGTACACCGCCGACTCCGCCGAGAACGTTAAGGCTCTGGAAACCCTGAAGGCACAGGACGGCATCAACTTTGACGCTTCCATCAACGGCGGCGAGGAGATCACCCTGTTCCGCAACGGCACCCTGCAGATGGCTTTCTGCTGGAACATTGCCCAGCAGAAGAACTCTGACAACGGTCCTGCCGGCACCACCAACAGCGGCGACGAGATCCTGTTCATGGGCTTCCCCTCCGAGAGCGGCGAGCCTGCTCTGCAGGGCGGCATCTGGGGCTTCGGCATCTTCAACAACGGCGACGAGAACAAGATCGCCGCTGCCAAGAACTTCATCAACTTTATGGCCAACTCTGAGGAAACTGCCAAGGCCGTTACCACCTCCAGCTACTTCTCCGTCAAGAAATCTCTGTCCGACGTCTACGCCGATGACGAGATCATGAACGAGTACCAGAAGCTGATGCCTTATCTGGGCGACTACTACCAGGTTACCCCCGGCTGGGCCGAAGCTCGTACCGCTTGGTGGAATATGCTGCAGCAGGTCGGCGCTGACGAGGATGTCACCACCGCAGTCACCGATTTCTGCACCACTGCCAACGCAGCCGCCAGTGCTTCCTAAACGCTAAGATTTGCAGCCAACCTACGGCGTCCGACCTCTGACAGAAACGCAGCGGTGGGACGCCGCTTTTTATGAAAAACGGAAAGGAGCGATCCTCTTGGCAATTTCTGCTGCTGCCAAAAAGAGCGAACCCAAGATGAGCCGTGCGCTTGTCCGGCAGGAAACCATCGCCGGTTACCTGTTCCTGCTGCCCAGCCTGATCTTCTTCGTCGGCTTCGTTATCTACCCTATGTTTATGTGCGTGTTCACGAGCTTTTTTGACTCGACGATGAACCGCGCCGACGTCTTTGTCGGTCTTGCCAACTATGTGGAGCTGTTCCAGGATACAGTCTTTCTGGGCGCCTTGCGCAATACGCTGATCATCGTGGTCGTTTCGGTGCCGATCACCTGCATCTTCTCGCTGTGGGTGGCATCCGCCATCGTCAATATGCCCTCGTGGGCAACCTCGCTGTTCCGCGTTATCTTCTATCTGCCCGTCGTCACCGGCTCTGTCGCCGTAACCGTCGTGTGGAAGTGGATGTTCAACAACTACTACGGCATCTTCAACTACCTGGGCAAGTCCATGGGCATTCTGGACCAGAACATCAACTGGCTGGGCGACCAACGCTATGCGCTGGCGTGCATTATCCTGATTCTGCTCACCACGTCGGTGGGTCAGCCCATCGTGCTGTATGTTTCGGCGCTGGGCAACGTGGATCAGTCCCTGGTTGAAGCCGCCGAGGTGGACGGCGCCACCAAACTGCAGGCATTCTGGAAAATCAAGTGGCCGCAGATCATGCCCACCACGCTGTACATTTTGGTTATCACCACCATCAACTCCTTCCAGTGCTTCGCGCTGATCCAGCTGTTGACGTCCGGCGGTCCCAAGCACTCCACCGACACCATTATGTACTACATCTACTACACCGCCTTCAAGCTGTACCGCTACGGCTACGGCAACGCGATGGGCGTTATCCTCGCCATCATGATCGCCGT
>CAKTAS010000051.1:0-11337 GCA_934529095.1 uncultured Gemmiger sp.
GATGTCGTCAAGACGTTCCCCGGCGTCAAGGCACTGAATCACGCACAGCTGAAATTGAAACCCGGCACCGTCCATGCACTGATGGGCGAGAACGGCGCGGGCAAGTCCACCTTGATGAAGTGTATGTTTGGTATCTACCACATGGACGAAGGCAAGGTTATTTATGAGGGGCAGGAGGTTCAGATCAAGGGACCTCTGGATGCGCTGAATCGCGGCATTGCGATGGTGCACCAGGAATTGCAGCCCATCCCGGAGCGTTCTATCGGCGAAAATATCTACGTCGGGCGCTACCCAACCAAGAAATACGGACCCGTCACCGTCATCGACCACGACAAGATGTATGAGGATGCGGCCAAGGTCCTGAAGGAAGTCCATCTGAATTATGATCCGCACGCCAAGCTGGGCAGCCTGAGTGTTTCCCAGATGCAGCTGGTGGAGATCGCCAAGGCTGTTTCGGCTGATTGTAAAGTCCTGATTTTGGACGAGCCGACCTCCTCGCTGACGGCGGCCGAGGTCGAGGCACTGTTCACCATCGTGAACGAGCTGCGCGCCAAGGGCGTTTCTATCGTTTACATCAGCCATAAGATGGACGAAATTCTGCGCATCAGCGACGAAGTTACCATTATGCGTGATGGTCAGTACATCGGCACCTGGGAAGCAAAAGAACTGACCACCGATATGATCATCACCAAGATGGTCGGTCGTGAGCTGTCCAACCTCTACCCCCCGCGCGAGAACGTACCCGGTGAGGTCGTCTTTGAGGTCAAGGACTTCACCTCCATCAACCCCAAGAGCTTCCGTCACGTCAACTTCAACGTCCGCAAGGGCGAGATCCTCGGCGTTGCGGGTCTGGTGGGCGCCCAGCGTACCGAACTGATGGAAGGATTGTTCGGTCTGCGCTGCCACACGTCGGGCACCATCACCTATAAGGGCAAGGAACTGACCATCAACCAGCCGCAGGACGCCATCAAAAACGGCATCGCCATGCTGACCGAGGACCGCCGCGCCACCGGTATTCTGGGTGTGCTTTCCATTGCGGATAACGTCTCCATTGCATCGCTGAACAAGTATCTGATCGGCGGCATCATGCTGGACGACAATAAGATCGAAAAGCTCGTGCAGGATAATGTCGCCAAGCTGTCCATCAAGACGCCGTCCTCCAAAACGCAGATTCAATCGCTGTCCGGCGGTAACCAGCAGAAGGTGCTGATTGCCCGCTGGCTGGCCAACGACCCCGATGTTTTCATCATGGACGAGCCGACCCGCGGCATCGACGTCGGTGCAAAGTATGAAATTTACTGCATCATTGCCGAGATGGCCAAACAGGGCAAGAGCATCATCATGATCTCCTCCGAAATGAGCGAGCTGATCGGCATGTCTGACCGCATCATGGTCATGTGCGATGGCCGCTGCACCGGCTTTATCGACGGTGATAAGGCGAACCAGGAGAACATCATGACGCTGGCTACCCAGTTTGAATAAGGAGGAGATCCGAAAATGGAGAAAAAATTCGACTTGAAAAAGTTCCTGTCCAATAACGCGATCATCATTTTGATCGTCCTGCTGGCCCTGTTTGTCGGCTGCACGACCCAGAACTTCTTTACCGAGAAAAACGGCAAAAACCTGCTGCTGAACGTCGCCCCGCGTTTCATCATCGCCTGCGGCGTTTCCGGCTGCTTGATCACCAAAGGTACGGACCTGTCCGCCGGTCGCCAGGTCGGTCTGGCTGCCTGCTTCTCCGCCATGCTGCTGCAGAGCGTTGACTACGCTGCCCGCATGCTGCCCTGGCTGCCCGATATTCCGTGGCCCGTGGCCCTGCTGATCGTCATGGCGATCATGGCCTGCTTCGGCGCCATCAACGGCTGCATTATCGCCTTCCTGAAGGTTCCCCCCTTCATCGCTACGCTGGGCATGCAGACCATCGTCTACGGCCTGTGCTCCGTCATCACCAACAACCAGCCCATGGGCGGTTACAAACAGAGCTACCTGACCGTTGCCAGCGGCACGCTGGGCCCCATCCCGTACCTGGCTATTTTCGCGCTGATCATCGGCATCTTCTTCTGGTTCCTGTACAATAAGACCCGTCACGGCAAGTACATGTACGCCATCGGCGGCAACGAGAACGCCGCTCAGGTTGCCGGTGTCAACGTCACCGCGTCCCTGATCCGCATCTACATCCTGGCCTCCTGCATGTATGCTCTCGGTGGCTTCCTCGTCGGCGCAAAGGCCGGCGGTGCTTCCACCAACACCGGCAACGGCTATGAGCTGGAAGCTATCGCGGCCTGTACCATCGGCGGCGTTTCCACCAACGGCGGCGTCGGCAAGGTCTCCGGCGTTCTGGTCGGTGTTCTGGTCTTTGAAGTCCTGAAAATCTGCCTGCAGTTCCTGGGCGTCGACCCCGCTTACACCTACATTGCACAGGGCCTTGTCATCGTCATCGCCGTTGCCCTTGACCTGCGCAAGTACCTTGCCAAGAAGTAATTATGGAAGAAAAAGAGAAAACACTCACCCCCGAAACCCCGGAAACACCGGACGCCGCAGCCCCCGAAACGGAGCCTGCACGCCCCGACCGCAGCCAGCTGAATGCCTTTGAAAATTTCTACGAAAATTTCCGCAAGGTACCGCTGAAATACATCGACATCTTTATCGGTGTCTGCATTACGGCGCTGGTCGTAGTGATCCTTATCGGGATTCTGAAAAGTAAGGGATTCTTCTAAAACAGCAAACCGCCCGCAGAAGGTGACTTCTGCGGGCGGTATTTTATTTGCAAAAATTTATTTACGCACGGGCTTTTTCTTTTTGCGCACGCTGTAGCCGAAACTGCCCAGCTTGCGTCCCAGCGCCAGATAATCGCCGTGGGAATAGACGATCAGCTTCGCCTTGTTCAAACACAGCTTGCCGGTTTCGTCCAGCAGCGATTCGTCCACATCCACGGCAACGCACTCTGCCAAAAACAGGTCGTGGCTGCCCAAATGAATGACCTGCGTCACCTTGCATTCCAAGTTGACGGGGCTTTCTTCCAGCAAAACCGTGCCGACCTTGGCGGCAGGGGCGGGGGTCAGGTGCATGGCGGCAAATTTGTCGATGTCGCGTCCGCTTTTTACGCCGCACCAGTCAATGGCGCGCACAAGGCTTTCGGTGGGCAGGTTTACCACAAACTCGCCGCTTTCGGTGATCAGCTTGTGGCTGTAGCGCTCCGGTCGGATGCTGATGGACAGCATCGGCGGCTGCGTGCAGATGGTGCCGCACCAGCCCACGGTGATCAGGTTCGGTTTGTCGGGCGCGCCGCAGCTGACCAGCACCGGCGGCTCAGGGTTTAACAGGGTGGAACCCTTCCAGACCTGACGGCTCATTGTGCGTCCTCCTTGACATCCCCGAAGTTGGGGGTGGTTTCGCTGATGATATAGCGCGGGCGGTGCTTGGTTTCCATATAAATTTTGCCGATGTACTCGCCGATCACGCCCAAGCAGATCAACTGCACGCCGCTGACAAAGCAGATGATGCTGGTCATCGAAGCCCAGCCGGACACCGTGGAGCCGAGCAGCGCCTCCACGATCGCCCAAATCACGCCGATAAAGCTGACCAGCGCCACAAACACGCCGAAGCCCGTGATAAAACGGATGGGCTTGATGGACAGGCTGGTGATGCCGTCAAACGCCAGCGCCAGCATTTTGGACAGGGGATAGTGGCTTTCGCCGGCAATGCGCTCGTGGCGCTCGTAGGTCACACTGGTGGATTTAAAACCGACCAGCGGCACCATACCGCGCAAAAAGAGGTTGACCTCCTTGAACTTGGCAAATTCCTCCAGCACGCGGCTGCTCAGCAGGCGGTAATCCGCGTGGTTGTAGACGACCTCCGCGCCCATGGAATTCAGCAGCTTGTAAAAGCTTTCGGCGGTAAAGCGTTTAAAAAATGTGTCGGTGTCGCGCTTGCTGCGCACGCCGTACACCACATCGCAGCCCTCGCGGTAGGCATCGACCATACCGTCCATGGCGTTGATGTCGTCCTGCCCGTCGCAGTCGATGGAAATGGTGATGTCGCAGCGGCTCTTGGCTTCCATCAGACCCGCCAGCACGGCGTTCTGGTGACCACGGTTGCGGCTCTGGCTGATGCCCAGATAGTGTTCGTCGGCGGCTGCCAGCGCTTGGATGATCTCCCACGTTTTGTCCTTGGAGCCGTCGTTCACAAACAGGACGCGGCTGTCCGGGCTGATTTTTCCGGCGGCGGACAGGTCGTTGATTTTTTGCAGAAACAGCGGCGCGGTGATGGGCAAAACCTCCTGCTCGTTGTAGCAGGGGATGACAATGTACAAAATCGGTTGGGTGCGGTTCATAGCACGCTCTCCTTCTATTTATTTTGATTTGCAGCGGGGAAAATCCTTCACGCTTATTCAGGGCTGCCGTTCTTTTCTGTCAGTTTACGGCGGTCATGCACCGTAAAGCCGCCCCGCCGCAGGGTGATCAGCCCGTCCTGCTGCATACGGCTCAGCTCCCGGCAAAGGGCGCTGCGGTCGCAGTTCAGGTAGGCAGCCAGCTCGGCGCGGGTCAGCGGGGTGGTAAAGCTGTCGGCACCGGCAGCCCGGCACTGCCCGACCAGCCACAGCCCGATGCGCTGGCGCAGGCTTTTGCAGCAAAGCAGCTCCAACCGGTCATCCAGCGCAAAATATTTGCGTGTCACCGTCGAAAGCCAATTTTGCAGCAGCCGCACCTGTAAGCCCGGCAGGGCAGTGCCGGGCTGCAAAACGGCAGCGGCAGGCAGGTACAGCACGGTGGTTGCCTCGGCAGCCAGCACGTTGACGGGGCTTTGGTTCTGCCCGCCCGCCAGCACATCGGCAAAAATGCCGCCGGGACCCTGCCGCGCAATGACCACCGAGGTGCCGTCCGGCAGGGGCTTTTCGGCGGTGATGCCGCCCTGCAGGATCAAACCGATCTCCCGGGTGGAAAACCCTGCCATCAACAGCATTTCGCCCTTGCCGTAGCGGCGCAGGCGGGGGGCAAACTCCTGCAGCAGTGCGTCCAGCTCCTTGTCGGTAAAGCCGCGCAGCAGATCGGTTTTCTGCAGCAGGGGGTAGTAGGGCGTGTAGTCCATAGGTTTTTCCCTTTTTTCGTTGCCAAAGCAACAGACATTTTTCTACTATTATAGTATAGTAAAGCAGCAAATGCAACTGAATCACCGGAAATGGGGAGAGAAAATTATGAAACTGAAAAAACTTCTGGCAGCCTTTACCGCCGCTGCCCTTGTCCTGTCGCTGGCTGGCTGCGCCGGCGCGCCAAGCAGCGCAAGTGCCGCAAGCAGCGAATCCGCACCGTCCGCAGCGTCTGCCGCATCCTCCGCCCCGGCGCAGGAATCCGCTGAGCCGACCGAGAGCGAGCCGCTGCGCGTGGCAGGGCTGAAGGGTCCCACCACCATGGGTCTTGTCAATTTGCTGGGGCTTTCGACCGATTCCAAGGCGGATGAAAACGGGCTGAAGCCCAGCCAGGACGGCAGCGTGTTGTACAATATGTACGGCGCGGCGGACGAGCTGGTGCCGCTGCTTGTCAAGGGTGATTTGGACGCCGCCTGTGTACCTGCCAACCTGGCCGCCAACCTGTACAACAAAACGCAGGGCGCGGTGCAGGTTGCCTGCATCAACACCTTGGGCGTTCTGTATGTGGTCGAAAAGGGCGATACCGTGCAGAGCATGGCAGACCTCAAGGGCAAAACCCTTGTCACCACCGGCAAGGGTACGACGCCGGAGTATGTTCTGCGCTATCTGCTGAGCCAGAACGGCATCGACCCCGACAAGGATATTACCATTGAATACACCAGCGAAGCCACCGAAGCACTCGCCAAGGTACAGGCGGGGGAGGTCAGCATCGCCATGCTGCCCCAGCCCTTTGTGACCGCCGCCATGGCACAGACCGAGGGGCTGCGCGTGGCGCTGGATATGAACGCCGAATGGCAGACCGTGGCAGGCACCCCGCTGGTGACCGGCGTGCTGCTGGTGCGCAAGGATGCCGTGGAAGCTGACCCTGCCCGCTTTGCGGACTTTATGGAAAAGTACAAGCAAAGCACCGAGCAGACCGCCGCCGACCCCGAAGGCACCGCCGCCCTGTGCGAGGCGTTCGGCGTGGTGGCAAAGGCGGCGCTGGCGCAAAAGGCGCTGCCCCAATGCAACATTGTGTTTGAAACGGGCGATGCCATGAAATCCGACCTGACCACCTACTACCAGATTCTGTTTGACGCCGACCCGACCAGCGTCGGCGGCGCAATGCCCGGCGATGACTTCTACTATGCAGGGTAAATTTCCGCTGTGGCAGCGCCTTGCCGCGCTGGCGGTCTGGGTGCTGCTGTGGCAGCTGGCCGCGGCCGCCTTGGGACACGGCGGGCTGTTTTTGGCAACGCCTTGGCAGACCGTGCGGGCGCTGGCGGCGCTTTTGCCCACCGCGGCATTCTGGCACAGCATCGGTTTTAGTACGCTGCGCATTTTGCTGGGCTTTGTGCTGGCGGTGCTGGGCGGGCTGGTGCTGGGGGCAGCGGGTGCGCGCTGGCGCGCGGTGCGGCTGATGATCGACCCCGCCATGCAGCTGATCCGCGCCATGCCGGTGGCGAGCTTTGTGATTTTAGCGCTTTTGTGGGTGCGCAGCGCCAATTTAAGCGTTGTCGTCAGCTTTACCCACGTGCTGCCGGTGGTCTACGCCGGGGTGTTGGGCGGCATTGCCGACACCGACCCCCGCCTGTTGGAAATGGCGCGGGTCTACCGTCTGCCGCTGACGGCGCGGCTGCGCTATATCTGGCTGCCGGGAATTTTCCCCAGCTTTTGCCAAAGCTGCATCGCTGCCATGGGGATGTGCTGGAAAAGCGGTGTTTCGGCGGAGGTCATCGGTCTGCCCGACCACAGCGTGGGCGATGCGCTGTACCGCGCCAAAATTACCCTTTCGACGCCCGATGTCTTTGCGTGGACGCTGGTCATCGTGCTGCTGTCGGCGGTGCTGTCGGGGGCGGCTGCCAAGGGGCTGACCGCTCTGAAAACCAAGCTTTGCGGGGAGACGAGCGTATGAGCATAACGATAGAGCATCTCTGCAAGCGGTTCGGCACCAAGACCGTGCTGGCGGATTTCAGCTGGCAGGTGGATAAGCCTTGTGTCCTGATGGGTGCCAGCGGCATCGGAAAAACCACGTTGCTGCGCATTTTGTTGGGGCTGGAAACAGCGGACAGCGGCAGCTTTTCGGGCGTTGTGCGCCCGGCGGCGGTCTTTCAGGAGGATCGGCTTTGCCCGCAGCTGAACGCGGTGGACAATCTGGTTCTGACCGGACACGGGCTTTGTGCCGAAACGGCAGAAAAAGAGCTGCTGGCGCTGGGCTTTGCCCCGGCGGAGTTAAGGCTGCCCGCGGCAAGACTTTCCGGCGGGCAGAAACGCCGCGTGGCGCTGCTGCGCGCACTGCTGTGCCGGGACGCCGAAACGCTGCTGATGGACGAGCCGTTCACCGGCATGGACGCCGAGCTGGTGCGGCAGGCGGTGCAGACCACCGTGCGCCTTGCCGGGCAGCGCCCGACGATTTTGGTCACCCACGACCTTGCCGCCGCGCAGATGCTCGGCTGGACGATACGAGAATTATAAACGAAACAGGAGTGACCCGGCAAAGGATCACTCCTGTTTTTTGGTTGTACCAAACTTACGGGTCATTGCCGCAAAACCGCGGGCGGGGCATACCCCGCCCCTACCAGGTTACCGATTTTTCTCCCACAGCAACGCCAGCCCCTTAAACAGCAAATCGGCATCGTACTGCACGGGAAATTGACAGCAGGGCGTGATATAGGGCGCCAGACCGCCGGTGGCAACAACGGTCAGCGACTTGCCCAGCTGCGCCTGCACGCGCTGCGCCAAGCCGTCCAGCATGGCGGCCGTGCCGAACATTGCGCCGTTGTTCAGCGCCTCCACCGTGTTGCGCCCAATCAGCACCTCCGGCGGTTCGGGGGCAATGGGCGGCAGCTGCGCCGTGCCCTTGCTGATGGCGCGCAGGCTGGTCTGCACGCCGGGTACGATAAACCCGCCCAGAAATTCGGCATTTTCCGAGATAACGTTGTAGGTGGTCGCCGTTCCCAGATCCACGGTCATACAGGGCAGGGAATAGTACGCCGCGGCGGCAGCGGCATCGGCAATGCGGTCACGCCCCACGCGGGCAGGCTCGTCCACCTTAAAGGTCATACCGCAGTCCAGCTCGCAGTTTACGATCATCGCCGGGCAGCCGGTCAGGCGCTCACACGCTGCCGCCAGCACACCGGTCAGCCCGGGCACTACGCTGCAAACGATCACGCCCTCGCACCCGCGGGGGTCAACCTGCAGCCGCGCCAGCAAAAAGCGCAGCTCGGCGGCGTATTCGTCGGGGGTGCAGCGCGGGCGGGTGACCATACGCACGGTAAACAGAATGTCCCGATGCCCCGCGCCCGAAAGCCCGCCGATGCAGATGTTGGAGTTGCCTATATCTACTGCTAAAACCATGAATTTGCCCTCGTTTCTGAAAAGCTGCCCCCATTATAGCAAATCCCGCGCAAAATGTAAATTGACGCCGTGCGGAAAATGGCTTATACTGATAGCATAAGGATGTGATTGCTGTGAATTTACAAGGAAAAACCATTGTCCTTGGCATCACCGGCGGCATTGCTGCCTATAAAATGCCCAATGTGGCGCACGCGCTGGTCAAGCTGGGCGCGGATGTTCATGTGCTGATGACCAAAAACGCCACCGAGTTCATCACCCCCCTGGTGTTTGAAACGCTGACCAACCGCCGCTGCATTGTGGACACCTTTGACCGCAACTTCCAGTACGATGTAGCGCATATTTCGCTGGCAAACGCTGCCGATCTGCTGCTAATCGCCCCCGCCACCGCCAATGTCATTGCCAAGGTGGCGCACGGTCAGGCGGACGATATGCTGACCACCGTCACGCTGGCGGCGCACTGCCCCAAGCTGGTCGCCCCCGCCATGAACACCCATATGCTGGAAAACCCCATCACGCAGGACAACCTCAAAACCCTTGAGCATTACGGGGTCACGGTCATTCCTTCCGGCTCGGGTATGCTGGCGTGCGGCGATGTCGGCTCGGGACGGCTGCCGGACGAGGGCGTTCTGGTTGACTATGTGCTGCGCGAGCTTGCCTGCCAAAAGGATCTGCGCGGCAAAAAGGTGGTGGTTTCCGCCGGGGCTACGCAGGAAGCCATGGACCCCGTGCGGTATATCACCAACCATTCCACCGGCAAGATGGGCTACGCCGTGGCGCGTGCCTGTATGCTGCGCGGTGCGGATGTCACGCTGCTTGCCTCCACGGGCTGCCATCTGCCCGCCGTACCGTTTGTGAAAACCGTTCCCTTTACCACGGCAAGCGACCTGTTTGAAGCCGTAAAAGAAAACGCCATGGACGCCGACGCGCTGGTTATGGCTGCCGCCGTGGCGGACTACCGCCCCGCCGTGGTCGCCGCCGACAAGATGAAGAAAAAGGACGGCGAGCTTACCCTTGCGCTGGAACGCACGCAGGATATTCTGGCGTGGGTGGGCGAGCATAAGCCCGAAAAACTGTTTGTCTGCGGCTTCTCGATGGAAACAAAGGATCTTTTGCAAAATTCCACCGCCAAGCTGCACAAAAAGAAAATGGATATGATCGTGGCGAACAACGTCAAGGTGGCGGGCGCGGGCTTTGGCGTGGACACCAACGTTGTAACGCTGATTACGCAAGACACCGTCGAGGAGCTGCCCCTGCAAAGCAAGGACGAAGTCGCTATGCGCATCGCGGATAAAATCGCACAGTCTTAAAATGAACCCCCTTTGCATACCATCGTACCAGATGAATCTGCAAAGGGGGCTTTTTATGTGTGGCATAGCGGGGCAGGTGGGGCGCAGCGCCCGCACCGTGCAGGAAAACTATCAGGCGTTTGGCGCTATGCAAAAAACGCTGGCGCGGCGCGGACCCGACCAGCGGGGCATCTATTGCAGCGGGCGTGCGGCGCTGCTGCACACAAGGCTGTGCGTCATTGACCCCGAAAACGGCACCCAGCCCATGCAGCTGCACTGGCAGGGCGAAACCTATGTGATGGTATATAACGGCGAACTGTACAACACGCCGGAGCTGCGCGCCGCCCTGCAAAGCTGCGGACACGAGTTTGCCGGACATTCGGACACCGAGGTGCTGCTGCACGCCTATGCGCAGTGGGGCAGCGCTTGTGTGGAGCGCTGCAACGGCATTTTTGCCTTTGCGGTGTGGGCGGTGCAGCAGGGCGTTTTGTTTTTGGCGCGTGATCGCTGCGGTGTCAAACCGTTGTTTTACGCCCAACGGCAGGGCGGGCTGCTGTTTGGCAGCGAGCTGAAAACCCTGCTGGCGCACCCGGCGGTGGAGCCGAAAATCGACGCCAACGGGCTGGCGCAAGTTATGCTGCTGGGTCCCGGGCGTGTACCCGGCAGCGGCGTGTTTTGCGGTGTGCGGGAGCTTTTGCCCGGGCAGTGCGCCGAATTTGACGCCAACACCGGGCATCTGAGCCTGCGCCGCTACTGGTATCTGACCGACCATGAGCATCCCGATGATTTTACCGCCACCGTGCGCCGTCTGCGCGAGCTTTTGCTGGATGCGATTCACCGCCAGCTGGTGGCGGATGTGCCGGTGGCATCGCTGCTTTCGGGCGGGCTGGATTCCGGCATATTGGCATCGGTGGCAGATGCCGCCTTTGCCGAGGCGGGCAAAACGCTGCACACCTTCTCGGTAGGGTACAAGGACAACAAGCGCTATTTCCGCGCTACCAAATTTCAGCCGGGAGCGGACGCGCCGTTCATCCGCCTGATGAACGAAAACCTGCAGGCGACCCACCACTGGGTCACCTTGGACACGCCGCAGCTGGTGCAGGCGCTGTACCGGGCGGTGGATGCGCGTGACCTGCCCGGTATGGCGGATGTCGATGCATCTCTCTTGGAGTTTTGCCGCTGCATCAAGCCACACGCCACGGTGGCGCTTTCGGGCGAGTGCGCGGACGAAATTTTTGGCGGCTACCCGTGGTACCGCGACCCCGCCGTGCGGGAAAAATACGGCTTTCCATGGGCGCAGTCCACGGCGTACCGCGCGTCCTTTCTGCGCCCCGGCGTGCTGGGCGGCATAGACCCCGCCGCCTTTGTGGATGCGCACTATCAGCGCGCCTTGGCGGAAACCTCGGCGCGGGCGGGGCTTTCGCCCTTGGAGCGCCGTATGCGCCAGATGACCAATCTGAATTTTTACTGGTTTATGCAGACGCTGCTGGAGCGCAAGGACCGTATGAGTATGTACAGCGGGCTGGAGGTGCGCGTGCCTTTTTGCGATTACCGCATTGCCGAATATAT
>CAKTAS010000052.1:0-11005 GCA_934529095.1 uncultured Gemmiger sp.
TCCTCCTCGGGCAGGGGCATCCCGACGCGGGCAGCCAGCTGCTTGACGCCCTCGACATAGCTTAAATTGTTGTACTTGCGCACAAAATTGATAACGTCCCCCGCCGCGCCGCAGCCAAAGCAGTAAAAACTCTGGGTGTCGGGGTACACCACAAAGGACGGCGTTTTTTCGTTGTGGAACGGGCAAAGCCCGCTCAGGGTACGCCCGCGTCGGCGCAGCTGAACATACTGACCGACGACTTCCTCGATATCATTGCGGCGTACAACCTCTTGTATGTACTCCTGCGGTATCACAAACTGCACCTCCTTTTTTGCGATGCTGTGCAGATTTTACAGCACGCTCCATTTTTGCGGCACGAACCACTGTTCAAACAAACGGGTGGCGAACTCATCGCTCATACCGCTGATGTAGTCGGTCACAGCGCGATCAACGCCCTCGTTGTAAGCAATTTGCATATAAAAGTTGGGCATCAGATCAGGCTGCTCGCAAAGGCGCTCGTACAGCTCGGCTACCAGCTTGTCCACCTTTTTTTCCTCGCGCTTGGCTTCCTTATCCACATAGACAGTCGCGTACATAAAGTCCTTGAGTACCGCGTAGGCCGCTTCGATCTCGGGCGAAAAATTGACTTGCCCGTTGCCGCTGTGCGCGATCAAATCGGTGATCATCGTCGTGATGCGCTGGGATTTTGTTGTGCCCAGCACGGCGGTTGCCTCCCGCGGCAGGCTTTCGGGGTTCAGCACCCCGGCAGAAACGGCGTCCTCAATATCGTGGTTCAAAAAGGCGATGTGGTCGGCGCGGCGCACAACACAGCCCTCCGGCGTGCGCGCCCAAGCCCCGGCGGTGTGCGTCACAATGCCGTTGCGCACCTCCCAGCTCAGATTCAGCCCCTTGCCGTCCTTTTCCAGAAAATCGACAACGCGCAGGCTTTGCCGGTAATGGGTAAAGCCGCCCGGGCAAAGGCGGTTGAGTGCGCGCTCCCCCGCGTGACCGAAGGGGGTATGCCCCAAATCGTGTCCCAGAGCGATTGCCTCGGTTAGATCTTCATTCAGGCGCAGAGCGCGGGCGATCGTGCGGGCGATCTGGCTGACTTCCAGCGTGTGGGTCAGCCGCGTGCGGTAGTGATCTCCCTCGGGCGAGAGGAACACCTGCGTTTTTTGCTTTAACCGCCGGAAGGATTTGCAATGCAGGATACGGTCGCGGTCGCGCTGAAAGCAGGGGCGCAGCGGGTCCTCGGGTTCCGGGCGGCGGCGTCCCCGGCTGTTCTCGCTCAAGGTGGCGTAACGGCTCAGGGTTTCGCGCTCCAGCGCCTGTGTCTGCTCGCGTATGGTCACACAACATTCCTCCCTTGCACACCTATCTAACATACCTATCTAATTATAAATACGACAAATCTGCAAAAAACACTCTTTTTTGGCAGCAGTATTACAATGTAAATTTTCTGCGTCAAAACGGCGCGTACAGCGGCTGGGAAATTTCCGCCTCCGCCGTGCCGCGCATCAGCTCGCGCAGGGCTTCGCACAGGGCGGTTTCCGCCCCTGCCGGCATACGCCAGCGCAGGGTCACGGCATCGTCGAACACTGGCTCGTCCAAGCGGGTTTCGGCAGCTTGGATACAGCGCTGCGCCTGCTCGTACATCGCATACGGCACGCGGATGCTGCAATCCACCACCAGCCGCATACTGACAAGCTCCGCAGCCTGCAAAGCTCCTGCCGCCGCGGCGGTGTAGGCGCGCACCAGCCCGCCCGTGCCCAGCAGAATCCCGCCGAAATACCGCGTTACCACGACAATAACATCCGACACCTCGGCGTGGTGGATGGTTTCCAGCACGGGTGTGCCGGCGGTCTTGGCAGGCTCGCCGTCATCCGAATAGCGGGTGCGCCCGTTTTGCAGCACATAGGCATAGACATTGTGCCGTGCCGTGCGGTTGGCGGCGCGCACGGCGTTTAAAACGGTCAGCGCCTTTTCCTCGGTATCGGCAAAGGACGCCGTGGCAATAAAGCGGCTGCGCTTTTCCTCGTATTCAAAAGTGGCGGTACCGCGCAAAGTTTTGTAGTCTGCCATAAAAACACCTGCTGTAAAAAATTGACCGCACCGCAAAAAACGGCAGGTACACAAAAAACCCCAGATGTTTCCATCTGGGGTACATTGCAAACAAATTACTTGTTGACGTTGGCGTAACGACGCTTGAAACGCTCAACACGGCCACCGGTATCGACCAGCTTCTGCTTGCCGGTGTAGAAGGGATGGCACTTGCTGCAAACTTCGACGTGGATCTCGGACTTCGTGTCACGGGTGTGAATCACGTTGCCGCAGGCACAGGTAATGGTGCAGTCCACGTAATTGGGATGGATGCCCTGCTTCATGGTAAATTTCACCTCTTTCTCGATCATGACGATAGGAGCCATACTTAATATATGCGCTCATCACAATCTCCTGTTTGAGGCTACCAGCACCCGCCATCCTGTGCGAATGGAGCAGCCATCTGAACGATTGCTGAAATATTATAGCAGGCAATGCGCCGTTTGTCAAGCTTTTTTATAAAGAAACAGGCGTGAAACGGCGGTCTAAGCTGCGGTACTGCACCGCTTCGGCAATATGGCGGCTGTCCAGCACCTCGCTGCCGTCCATATCCGCCACCGTGCGAGACACCCGCAAAATGCGGTCATAGGCGCGGGCGCTCAGCCCCATGCGCTCAAACGCGGCGCGCAGCACAGCTTCGGCGGCTGGGGTCATCGGGCAGAACTGCCGCAGCCGGTTGCCGGGCAACTGGGCATTGCAGTAGACGCCGGGCAGCGCCTTATAGCGCTCGCGCTGGAGTTGGCGCACGGCGGCAACGCGCGTGCGGATCGCCGCGCTGGACTCTCCGTCCGCTGCCTGCGCCAAGTCACCGTAAGCCACAGGCTCCACATGAACATGCAGGTCGATGCGATCCATCAGCGGTCCCGAAATGCGCCGCAAGTACTGATCCACCGCGCTGGGCGTACAGCTGCACGGGCGCGTGGGGTGTCCCAGATACCCGCACTTGCAGGGGTTCATAGCCGCCACCAGCATAAATTTGCAGGGGTAGGTGGCGCTGCCGTGTACGCGGCTGACGGTGACGATGCCGTCCTCCAGCGGCTGGCGCAGAACCTCCAGCGCCTCGCGGGAAAATTCCGGCAGCTCGTCCAAAAACAGAACACCGTTATGGGCAAGGCTCACCTCGCCCGGGCGGGGTACACTGCCGCCGCCCGCGATTGCTGTGGCGCTTACGCTGTGGTGCGGGCTGCGGAAGGGACGCGCGTGCACCAGCCCCTTGCCGGCAGGCACCAGCCCTGCCACCGAGTAGACGGCACTGGTTTCCACCGCTTCCTCATAGGTCAGGGGCGGCAGAATCCCGGGCAGGCGCTTGGCCAGCATACTTTTGCCGCTGCCGGGCGAGCCGACAAACACCAGATTGTGTCCGCCGCAGGCAGCCACCTCCAAAGCGCGGCGTGCCACCAGCTGCCCGCGCACATCCGCCATATCCGCGCCCAGCCAGACACCGTCGGCATCGTAGCCGGTCGGCTCGGCGGGGGTCAGCTTTTCGGCGCCGCACAGGTGCAAAACGACCTGCTGCGCCGTGCGGGCGGGATAGACCGTCAGCCCTTTGGCGACGGCTGCTTCGGCGGCGTTTTCGGCGGGCAGAAACAGCTCCTTGACGCCGTTTTGCACGGCAGCCAGCGCCATGGGCAACACACCGTTGACCGGGCGCAGCGTGCCGTCCAGACCCAGCTCGCCCAGAAAGGCACTCTCGCCGCTGACGGCGGGCAGCTTGCCCTGCGCCGCCATAATGCTGATAAACACCGGCAGGTCATAGACCGGTCCCGTTTTGCGCACATCGGCGGGCGCCAGATTGACCGTGATGCGGCTGGCGGGCCACTGGTAATGCAGGTTTTTCAGCGCGCTGCGCACACGCTCGCTGCTTTCCTTTACGGCGGAATCCGGCAAGCCGACCATCGTAAACTGCGGCAGCCCGCCAGACAGGTCGGTTTCGACCTGCACGGTATATCCGTTCAGCCCGGCAACGCCCAGGCTGTTCACCTTTGCATACATAAGCCACCTCTTTACCGCGTCCCGCGTAATTTACATCTGTTACTAATCAATATACACTTGAACCTGTTGTTTTGCAAGTGCTAAAGATGTAAAAAAGATTCGTAAAGAACAGGCAAAATTAGCCAAAATTCGATTGACACACACGGGCAAAGTTGGTATATTTAGTATAAGCTACCACAAATTATGCGGTAAATTTTGCGAAAGAGCAGGTGCGTTACCTATGTATAAAGAAATGTTTGACCGCTGGCTGGCTGCCGATCTGTGCGATGCGGATTTAAAGCCCGAGCTGGAAAGTGTCAAGAATGACGATGCCGCCATTCAGGACCGCTTTGCCGTGGCGCTGAAGTTCGGCACCGCCGGCTTGCGCGGCGTGATCGGCGCAGGCACCAACCGTATGAACGTTTACGTTGTCAGCCAGGCCACGCAGGGTCTTGCCAACTGGGTCAAGACGCAGGGCGGCAGCCAGACCGTTGCCATCAGCTATGACAGCCGCATCAAGAGCGACCTGTTTGCCCGCACGGCTGCCGAGGTGCTGGCAGCCAACGGCATTAAGGTGCGCATTTACAGCGCCCTGATGCCCGTACCCGCCCTGAG
The DNA here is from genome assembly GCA_934529095.1 of uncultured Gemmiger sp. Classification (GTDB taxonomy): domain Bacteria; phylum Bacillota; class Clostridia; order Oscillospirales; family Ruminococcaceae; genus Gemmiger. The sequence goes on from CAKTAS010000052.1 coordinate 4,666, forward strand.
CTTTGCCACCCGCTACTACCACTGCAACGCCGGCATTATGGTCACCGCCAGCCACAACCCCGCCAAGTACAACGGCTACAAGGCTTACGGTCCCGACGGCTGCCAGATGACCGACGAAGCCGCCGACATCGTATATGCCGAAATCCAGAAAACCGACATTCTGACCGGTGCCAAGCGCATCGCCTTTGAGGAAGGTCTGGCGCAGGGTTTGATCGAGTATGTGGGCGAGGATTGCATCAACGCCCTGTACGAAGCCATTGAAGCACGTTCCATCCGCCCGGGCATCTGCAAGACTGCCGGACTCAAGCTGGTGTACAGCCCGCTGAACGGCTCCGGTCTGGTACCCGTGACCCACGTTCTGCACGACATCGGCATTACCGATATTACCATCGTACCCGAGCAGGAAAAGCCGGACGGCAACTTCCCCACCTGCCCCTACCCCAACCCCGAAATTTTTGAGGCGCTGCGTCTGGGTCTTGAGCTGGCAGAAAAATCCGGCGCCGACCTGATGCTTGCCACCGACCCCGACGCCGACCGCGTGGGCATTGCCGTCAAGTGCAAGGACGGCAGCTATGAGCTGCTTTCCGGCAACGAAGTCGGCGTTTTGCTGCTGGACTACATCTGCGCCGGACGCATCGAGCAGGGTACCATGCCCAAAGCCCCCGTTATGTGCAAGTCCATCGTGTCCACCCCGCTGGCGGACAAGGTTGCCGAGCATTACGGCGTGGAGTGCCGCAACGTGCTGACCGGCTTTAAGTGGATCGGTGACCAAATCGCCAAGCTGGAAGCTGACGGCGAGGTGGACCGCTTTATCTTCGGCTTTGAGGAAAGCTACGGCTATCTGGCAGGACCCTATGTCCGCGATAAGGACGCGATCATCGGCAGTATGCTGATTTGCGAGATGGCCGCCTACTACCGTGCGCAGGGCAGCTCCATCAAGGAGGAGCTGGAGCGCATCTATGCCGAGTACGGTCGTTACCTGAACAAGGTGGACAGCTTTGAGTTCCCCGGTCTGTCCGGTATGGACAAGATGGCGGGCATTATGGCAAACCTGCGCGCCAACCCGCCGAAGGACTTTGACGGCGACGCCGTGGTCAAGACGGTCGACTACAAAAAGCCCGAGGAAACCGGTCTGCCCGCCGCCAACGTGCTGATCTACACGCTGGAAAGCGGCGCCACCGTGGTGGTTCGCCCCTCCGGCACCGAGCCGAAGATCAAGACCTATTTCACCACCAAGGGCAAGGATTTGGCGGAAGCCGAAGCCCAGAAGGAAAAGCTGGCGGAAGCCGTAAAGCCGCTGCTGGCATAATGGCACAAATATAACAGCACCCCGGCGCTGCCCGTTTGGACAGTGCCGGGGTGTTTTAGATTGTCGATAAACTCAAATTACAATTGCGAACTTTCGGAAGGTTTGTAGGGAACGGTCTTGACCGTTCCGTGCAGCCTAGCCGATAGCGCGATTTAGCGTAAGAACGCGCGCCTTTCGGCGCGATTTTATGCGCTGCGCGCAGCCAGCGGTGCGGATGGGTCAAGACCCATCCCTACATTTCTACCCGGAAAAGGGCTTTTTTGACAAACAGTAGCGCCGGGGTGTTTTTTTGTTATTCTGCCGCAAGCAGGCTGTCTTTGGTTACCGCAAAGGCTTGCTTGTAGGTTGCGCTGACCTCATACACCACGGTGGGGGTGCAGTCGGCTGCCATATAGCAAAGGTTGTCGCCCTCGGTTTCGGGGCAAAGGTCACCGAAGGTCACCGTCAGCGAGGAACCGTCCGTAAAGGTCAGGGTAGCGCGCACGTCCGGCGCATCCAGCCCGTAGGCGCTGTCCTGTTCCGGGGCGGTGATCGTCCACTGGGTCTGCGCCTGCAGCACCGTAGCCGCCATTTTGTTGACAGCGCTCTGGTCAAGCGCGGCAGCAGCGTCATCCTCCAAGGTCCAGTTGCCGTCCGTCTGCACAAAGGCGAGGTCGTTGACCTGCATTTTGGCAATATCGGCGGTCTGATACTCGGTAAGGGTCTGGGCTTTATAGTATTTGCGCGGCGACTTGCACAGCGTTACCAAGTCATTTTTGGCAACCACATAGACATTGCCGGACGCATCGTAGACATAGTACGTATCGGTGACGTTGTTCAGGCTGTCCACCGTGTAGGAAAGTTCGGTGTCCCCTGCCGTAAGGGAAAAGGTCATCAGCGGGGCTGCGCTGCGTGCGGGCAGCTCTGCCAGCTCGTCCCCTGCCAGCTTGCGGCTGGCGTTCAGCACGGCGTAGCTTTCGACGGTGCTTTCCACCATAGCCTGCTGCAGCGGCAGCGCCGGGTCGGAGCCAAGCCGCCAGACCTCATCGCTGCCCTTGACAAAATCCGCTTCCACACCATTGCCCGCATAGCTCAGGGCGGTGATTTCCTCCGCCGCATACGGGCAGAGCGGCAACAGCGAGTCCTGCGTTTTTTTCTGCGATAAAACGGCAAGCGCCCCCGCCAGCAGGGCAACGGCGGCAGCCAGCCCGGCGAGCCATATTCGTTTTGTGCGTTGCATAGGAACCTCCTTATCTGCGGCGGCGCACCACGCATACCACGGCACCCGCCGCCAGCACGGCGATGGGCAGCCCCAGCGTGAACAGCAGCCCCAGCCCGGCAGCCGCCCCGGCAGACACCTGCAGGCTTTCGGCGCTCAGGCTTTTGCCATCAATGACAGCCGAGTTTTCCTGCCCGATGAGCCAGTTGACGGCGCTGCCGAACACCTGCGCATTGCCGCCCGACACGCTTTGGTTTGCCGTGGCGGACAAAAAGTTCGGGCAGTTCACCCAGACCACGCGGGCATCGGTCACGCTGCTTTGGGCAGCCATTGCCACGGCAAAGCAGCCCTCGGGGTCGTTTTCACCCTTTTGCAGCTCGTCAGCCGTCAGGTAGTCAAGCATCGCATAGGCGGTCTGCCCGGTGGTCAGCACATCGGTGTAGGTCCAGTTTGCATCGTCCCCCGCCAAGATGCCCTGCGCAAAGGGCGTGTACGCCATAATGCTGCCGGACACTCCCGCCGTCACCTCGCCGGAGGCGATCACGGGCAACAAATAGGTCTGCGGGTAGCCGTAGGGGTAGTGGTTGGCGTCGGTTTCGACCAGCAGCCCCGGCTGGGCGTTCAGCCCGGCAAGCGCCAGAACGGCAGATACCTTCGGCGTGTCGGCGGTGAAATCCGTTGCCGCAAACAGCTTGCCGCCCTTTTGGATATAGTCGGTCAGCAGGGCTGCCTCGGCATCGGTCAGATCATTGAGGGGCGTATTCAAAATCAGCGCTTCGGCGTCCTCCGGCACGCTGCCCGCGGTGGTCAGGTTGAGCGTTTGCACCGTGATGCCGCCGTTTTTCAGGGTATCGGTGAAATCCTGCGCCAATGCGGTTTCGCCGTGACCGGTCAGTTCGTACACGGTGTGGCTGACCCCCTGCACCACCCGGGAAATACCGCCGGTCAGCGCGTTTTCGGCGGTAAAGGTGTAAACCTGACTGCCGCTGGCATAGTAAGTGTCAAGGTCCAGCTCGTACAAATCGCCGGAGTAGTTCAACACCTCGTAATTGTCGCCGCAGACCAGCACCACCGCATCCGCCGAAGCCCCCGGGTACTGCGCCGCAAAGGTGGGATACAGCACGGGGTCGCGCTGCTGCCAAGTAAAGTGCGTGCTTTCGCCCGCATAACGGTTCAGCAGCCGGGTGATGTTGCCGTCCTCCTGCCCGGATTCGCCCAGGTAGTAGGCGGTGACATCGGTATCCAGCCCCTGCAGCAGCGTTTTGGTGGTCGCCGTCAGGGTGGACAGCGCACTGGTGGAAATATCAAACTCGGTGTATTTGGTGGGCAGCGCCCGCAGCACAAGGTTTGCCAGTACCACCGCTGCCAGCACCAGCACCGAAAGCAGCGCCGATGCCAGCCCGTAGCGCAGGGTCTTTGTGCTGCCGTGTTGGAATTTATGTTTTTTCATAGTACAGCACCCCCTGTGTCAGTTCCAGCGGCGGCGTTCCAGCGTTTGCCCGGTAAAGAACAAAAACACGCCGATGACCGAAAGATAATACAAAATCACCGGCAAACTGAACGACCCGCCGATGATTTCGGCATACGGAGCAAACAATGCCAGCGCCGTAAGCACCGCATCAAAGGCAGAAAGCAGCCACGCCGGGCGCAGGATAAACAGCGCAAACAGCGCCGCCGCGCCCACGGCCAGCACGGCACCGCCCGCCAGAATATTTTTGCAGACCACGCCCACCGCAGCGCTGGCGGCAAGCAGCACCAAGGCAAACACCACAAACGCCAGAATGTTGCCGGAGGTGAACATCGTCTTGATGCCGTTCATCAAGTAGGCGATCAGCAGCACCACAAAGCTTGCGAGATACGCAACGATCTGGTTTTCGGTCAGGCAGGAAATAAATGTTCCCACCGCAAGGCAGGCGCCGCCCAGCAGAATGTAACCCAGCAGCGCGGCGTAGGCGGAAATCAGCGACACCTTGCCGAACGCCGTTAAAATCAGCGGCATAACGGCGGCAGCCGTCAGCGGCACGCAGAACACCGCCAGCTGTGCCAAAAACTTGCCCGCCACGATTGCCGGAATGCTGACAGGGCTTGTCAGCAGCAGCTGGTCGGTGCGGGCGCGGCGCTCCTCTGCAAAGGATCGCATACTGACCGCCGGCAAAAGAAACAGCAAAATCAACGTGGTTGTGTACAAAACACCCGCAAAATCCGAGGATTGGTACAGCAGGTTCCGGTTGGTAAAGTACAGCCCCAAGAAAAACAGGCTGACTGCCGCCACGGCGTAGCCGACCATACCGGTAAAATAACTGCGGAATTCCCGCTTAAAAATCGCTGTCATAGCTGTTCCTCCTTGGCAGGTGCGCCGTCGGTCAGCTGCAGGAACACGTCCTCCAAACTGGCGGTCTGGGCGCTCAGGCGCAGCACCGGGCAGCCTGCCGCCGCCAATGCCTGCGAGAGGGCGCCGCGCAGATCTGCCCCGGCAGCGCTTTCGGCGGTAAAGCTGATCTCGCCGTTTTCCTCCGCTGTAACGGTGATATTTTGCAGCCCTGCCACACCGGAAGCCGCCCGCAAAACGTCCTCGCGGCTGCCCTGCGCCGTGGCGGAGATACTGCCCTTGGCGCTCAGGCGCTGCGCCAGCTCGTGCGGCGTACCGCGGGCAATCAGCTTGCCGTGTGCCAGAATCAGCACATCATCGCAAATCGACTGTACCTCGCTTAAAATATGGCTGGACAAGATGACCGTGTGGGTCTTGCCCAGTTCGCGGATCAGGCTGCGTACCTCCAGAACCTGCGCGGGGTCCAGCCCGACGGTAGGCTCGTCCAGTATTATGATTTTCGGCTCACCCAGCAGCGCGGCGGCAATGCCCACCCGCTGGCGGTAGCCCTTGGACAAATTGCCGATCAACCGCCGCCCGGTGCCTTGCAGCCCCACGCGGTCACTGACTGCCTGCACGGCTTCGCAGCGCGCGGTTTTGGGGCGAATGCCCTTTAATTCGGCGGCAAAGCGCAGATATTCCTCCACCGTCATATCCGGGTACAGCGGCGGCTGCTCGGGCAGGTAGCCGATGCAGCGCTTGGCAGCTGCCGCCTGTGCGACAATATCCTGCCCCTGCACCAAAACGGTGCCGCTTGTGGCGGAAATATAGCCCGTGACAATGTTCATCGTGGTGGATTTTCCCGCGCCGTTGGGTCCCAAAAGACCGTAGACGCCGGTGTCCTGTATGGTAAATGTCAAATCCTCGACAGCGGTTTTGCTGCCGTATCGCTTGACCAGATGCTGAACTTCCAGCAAATCGGATTCCCCCTCTGCAACAATTCATTTTTTATTATAAAAGATAAATGTGAAAATTGTGCGTAAAAGAGTTGAACAAAAAATAACGGGCAGACCGATGGGTCTGCCCGCCGGGGTCATACCAGCTCCACGTGGTAGGTTTTCAGCCAATAGTTCAGCTGCAGGAACCACGCAATGGTCTGCGGCGTTGTCATAAGCTGCCCGTACCACGGCACGGGGTTGTCGGTGCCGGCGCTGATCAGGCGCTGCAAGGCGTCCCGCTGCACGATCTGCAAAACGGGTGCGGCAGGGTCGGCAATGACCCGCTGCAATTCCCCGGCAACCGCCTGCAAGTAGGCAGGGTTCCACGTTTTGGGGTAAGGGCTTTTGCGCCGCGTGCGCACAGACTCCGGCAAAATGCCGCGCACTGCCTCGCGCAGAAGCCCTTTTTCCTGCCCGTTATAGTCCTTAAACTGCCACGGCACGGCGTACATATATTCGGCAATGCGGTAATCGCAAAAAGGCACGCGCACCTCCAGCCCGCTGTACATACTCATACGGTCCTTGCG
>CAKTAS010000053.1:0-10730 GCA_934529095.1 uncultured Gemmiger sp.
CCCTGAATGTCCAGCATGGTCATCCAGCGACCGCCGTGCAGGGGGTCACCGTCGGTGATCAGACCGCAGGAGATACCGGCAACGGGTGCCTTGATGGGCACACCGGCGTCCATCAAAGCCAGCGTGGAGCCGCAGATGGAAGCCTGAGAGGTGGAACCGTTGGAGGACAACACCTCAGACACACAGCGGATGGTGTAGGGGAACTCGGCCTGGTCGGGCAGAACGGGGATCAGGGCGCGTTCCGCCAGGTTGCCGTGACCGATCTCGCGGCGACCGGGGCTGCGGGGTGCGCGTGCCTCGCCGACGGAGTACGGCGGGAAGTTGTAGTGGTGGATGTAGCGCTTGTAGGGCGTGTCGGACAGGTCATCCATCAGCTGGGCATCCTTGGTGGAGCCGAGGGTGGCGATGGTCAGCACCTGCGTCTGACCGCGGGTGAACATACCGGAACCGTGTACGCGGGGCAGCAGACCGACCTCGGCAGCCAGCGGGCGAATTTCGTTGATGCCGCGTCCGTCCACGCGCTTGCCGTCCTCCAGCAGCCAAGTGCGGACGACCTTTTTCTGCAGCTTGTAGCTGATCAGGTCAATGTCGGCAGCGGTCAGCTCGGGATGCTCGGCGGCGATGGCGTCCATAATGGGCAGCAGGGCGGCGTCGCGGACGTTCTTGTCGTCGGTGTCCATGGCGGACTTGACTTCCTCCAGATGCTTGGCGTAGACATCCGCCAGCAGGGCGTGATCCAGCTCCACGGGGGTAAAGCTCTTTTTGGGCTTGCCGATCTCGGCAACGATGCCGTTGATGAACGCCAGCATCTTTTTGATCTCCTCGTGACCGGCACGGATGGCGCGCATCATGGTGTCCTCGTCCACCTCGTTGGCACCGGCTTCGATCATGACGATCTTTTCCTGGCTGGCGGCCAGGGTCAGCGCCAGGTCGCTGCGCTCGCGCTGCTCCTTGGTGGGGTTCAGCACGATCTCGCCGTCCACCAGACCGACAAACACACCGGCGATGGGACCGCCCCAAGGAATGTCAGACATTGCAATGGCAAGGGAGGCGCCGTTCATACCGGAAATTTCGGCAGAGTTGTCGGGGTCCTGACTCATCACGGTCATGGTGACGCAGACATCGTTGCGCATATCCTTGGGGAACAGCGGACGGATGGGGCGGTCCACCACGCGGGAGGACAGGATGGCGTGTTCGCCGGGGCGGCCTTCGCGGCGCATAAAGCTGCCGGGGATGCGTCCGGCGGCGTAGAGCTTTTCTTCAAACTCGACGCTCAGGGGGAAGAAGTCCACGCCTTCGCGGGGCTTGTCGCTCATCACAACGTTGCACAGCACGCAGGTTTCGCCGTAGCGGATCATGGCGCTGCCGTTGGACAGACCGCACATCTTGCCGGTTTCGACCACAAAGGGGCGACCTGCAAAGGTCGTTTCAAATTTGCGGTACTTGGGGAAGGTTTCCAGCCGGGATGCAAATTCGTAAGCCATAGGGATTCTCCTTCTTGTTGGGTTGATTTATACCGTGGACGCGCCGCCCCGACTTGCACAATAAATCCAACCGCCGAAAGCCTGTCCAGCGGCTCGATTTACTGCACAAAACAAGGCATTGCGCCCGAAGTCCTGTAATAAAAACCGTAATAAAAAAGGGGCAAGGTGCGCTTGCACCCTGCCCGTTTTTGCGAAAATTACTTGCGCAGACCCAGCTCAGCGATCAGGGCACGGTAACGGTTGATGTCCTTCTTCTGCAGATAAGCCAGCAGATTGCGGCGGCGGCCGACCATCTTCAGCAGACCGCGACGGCTGTGGTTGTCGTGGGTGTTGCTCTTCAGGTGCTCGGTCAGGTGGTTGATGCGGGCAGTCAGCAGAGCGATCTGAACTTCCGGAGAACCGGTGTCACCCTCGTGGATGGCTGCCTTGGCGATGATGGGCTGCTTTTCGATAGCGGATTTCTGGCTCATAAGAATACCTCTTTCTGAAAAATATAAATTTGCCGTCAGCGCAGTATGGGGTAGCGGGACCGTAGAGGTATACGCCCCAAACCGAGCCACGGTAGCAAACATAAGTATAGCACACCCCCGCGCCAAATACAAGGGGCGGGGCGGGCTTTTTTGCAATTATTTTGCCGCAAAATAGGCTTGGCTCTCGGCGGCGGCGCGGTGAATGAGCGCCGCCAGCTCGTCCATGGAGTTGAACTTGCGCACCGGGCAAAGGTACTTGTAAAATTCCAACACAGGGGCTTCGCCGTAGACGTCGCCGCAAAAATCGGGGACATAGCTTTCGCAGGTGACCACCGCGTCGGCGGCGCTGTCCACCGTGGGGCGGCGTCCGATGCCGGTGGCGGCGGGGTACCAACGCCCGCCCAGCCGGATGCGGGTAATGTACACGCCGCAGCAGGGCTGCAGGGTGCCGACGGGGTAGTTCTGGTTCATCGTCGGGGTACCCAATTGGGTGCTGCCCACCCCTTTGCCGTGGGTGACCGCCCAGTCAATGGCGTAGGGTGCGCCCAGCATGGCGTTGGCGTCCTCTACCCTGCCCTCCTCCAAGGCGGCGCGGATGCGGGTGGAGGAAACCGTCTGCCCGCCGTACTGCGCCATCGGCACAATTTCCACCGTAATGCCGTGCTTGGCGCAAAGCTCGCGCAGCAGCGTGACATTGCCGACGGCACGCGCACCAAAGGTAAAGTTATCGCCGCAAAAAACCGCCTTGGCGTGCAGACACTGCACCAGCACCTGCTGCACGAACTGCTCGGGCGAGAGCGCGCGGAAGGCTTCAAACGGCGGTTCCAAGCAGATTTCCACCCCTGCGTCCGCCATACGGGCGTGCTTTTGCGCGGCGGACAAAATGCGACCGCCTTTCAGGGTCTGCCCCTCGGGCAGCGCAAAGGTAAACGCTGCCGGGGTGCAGCCGTGGGCGGCGGCATACTGCACGGCAGCCGCCATAACGGCGCGGTGTCCGCAGTGTACCCCGTCAAAATAGCCCAGCGCCACGGCACAGCCCTTGGGGGCGTCAATCGGCGTCAAGGTTGCATAGGTTTGCATTTTACTCCCTCTCGCAAAAAAGTTTTTCGACCTGCAGCACGCGCCCGGCGACCACCGCCAGCCCCAGGAACATCCCGTTTTTGTCGTAGACACGGTATTTTCCGTCTGCAGAGGCGTAGTGGCTGGTCGGGCAGCCGTTCATCAGGTGCGCCTTTACGGCGTCATCGACCTGCAGCGCGGGCAGCGGGGCAAACACCGTTTCAATGGGCAAGATCCAGCCGTTTTCGGCAAGCGCACCGCTTTCGGCGGCAGCTAAAATATCCGGCAGGGTGTGGCAGTCGGCAAGGTCAAACACGCCCGCCTTGGTGCGGCGCAGTGCCGCCAGCGTGGCGGGTACGCCCAGCGCCGTGCCGATATCCTCCGCCAGAACGCGGATGTAGGTACCCTTGGAGCAGGCTGCCCGAAGGACAAAATCGTTGGGTGCGGGGCTGCCCAAAAGTTCCAGCCCGTACACCGTGATGGGGCGGGGCGTGCGCTCGACGGTCTGCCCCTTGCGTGCCGCCTTGTACAGTGGCTGACCGTTGATCTTTACCGCGCTGTACATCGGCGGCAGCTGCTGCTGTTCGCCCAAGAACTGCGGCAGCACGGCTTGCAGCTGTGCGGCGCTCACGGCGGCATCGGCGGTTTGCAGCGGCGTGCCGGTGATGTCGCCGGTGTCGGTGCGCAGACCAAAACGCACCGTAGCTTCGTAGGTTTTGTCGTGGTCAAGCTGGCGGTCGGCAGCCGCGGTGGCTTTGCCGATAAACACGGCGAGCACACCGGTCGCCATAGGGTCCAGTGTGCCCGAGTGTCCCAGCTTGCGTGTGCCCAAAGCGCCGCGCAGCTTGGCCAGCACATCAAAGCTGGTCCAGCCGCTGGGCTTATCCACGAGTAAGATCCCGTTTGGCATTGGCATAGACAGGGTTCCTTTTCTGTCAGGGCGCGGGCAGGGTCATTCCTGCGCGCGGTCCAGTTCTTTTTTGACTTCTTCCAGAATGGCGTGCTTGGCGTTGTCCAGATTGCCGCTGATCTCGCACCCGGCAGCGCGGGGATGCCCGCCGCCGCCCAGACGCCGTGCAATGCTGCAGGCGTTGGTGTTGTGACCGGTGCGCACGCTGATCTTATAGCTGCCGTCCTTTTGCTGGCGCAGGGTCAGGCCGACCTCCACACCGTCAATCGAGCGCGGCAGGCTGGTCAGATCTTCCAGCTCGGCGCCATCGACCCCGGCGGACTGGATCTGATCCCACGTCAGGCAGATCAGGGCGCAGCGGTCGTCGTAGTAGTATTCCAGACTTTCCAGCGCCAGCTTTTCGGCGGTGATGCGCGCGTGGGAGCGGCACTCAAACAGCCGCTCGTTCAGGCTTTCGACATCGGCACCGGCTTCGATCAGCGCGGCGGCGGCACGGTGGGTGGCTGCCGTGGTGTTGGTAAAGCGGAAGCAGCCCGTGTCGGTGGCAAGACCGGTGTACAAGCAGGCGGCAATGTCGGGGGTAAGCTCCACGCCCATGGCAGGGATCAGCGAGGTCAGCAGCTCCGCCGCAGCGGCAGCTTCCGGCTCGACAAGGGTTTCCAGCGCAAAGCCGCTGTTGGAGCCATGGTGGTCGATGCAGAGATCGACGTGTTCGGCATAATCTTGGATATGGTTGCGGTCGCCAAACAGCTGGATGCCCGCCACATCCACCGCCACCACAAAGGCGGGGGTGTAGCTGCCGTCAAACAGCGGAATGGGCATATAGCTGTACATGGCAGGGATGGGGTCGCTGCACAAAACGGATGCCGTTTTGCCCAGGCGCTGTAATGCCAGACAGAGTGCCGTACCCGAACCGATGGTATCACCGTCGGGGTTTTTGTGGCACAGGATCAGAATGTCATTGGCGGCCAGCAGGCGGGAAATGACAGTATCACGATCCACGGTTAAGTTCATAGGACTCCTCTTTTCTAGGCAGGTGGGCGCGGTTACTCGGCGTCGTCGCTGTCCTGGCCGGAAACATCCAGTTTTTCCAGCAATTCATTGATGTGGGCGGCGTAGGCTGCGCCTTCGTCGGTGACAAAGACAAAGCGGGGGGCTTTGCGGATGTGCATACGGCGGCTGATTTCGGTGCGCACATGACCGCTTGCCTTGTTCAGCGCCTTGACCACCGGCGCGGGACCGCCCTCGCGCCCCATAACGCTGATGTACACCTTGGCCTGATCGAGGTCGGGGGTGACATCCAGCCGGGTCACGGTAAGCAGACCGCCGTTTACACGCGGGTCCTTCATCTCGCCGATGATGGCGATCAGCTCGCGTTTCATATCCTGAGCCATACGGCCGTGATTTTTGGTAGGCATAGTTTCCTCGGTTTCTCCCCGCAGGGGGGGTAAAAGAGAGTTAGGAGTTAGGAGTTAGGAGTTCAGAATACCGCAGGGTTAGTCGCGGTATTCTTCCATCTTGAAGCACTCGAATACGTCGCCCTCTTTGATGTCCTGGAACTTGCTCAGGGTGATGCCGCACTCGAAGCCCTCGGCGACTTCCTTGGCATCGTCCTTGAAGCGTTTCAGGCTGGCGATGGAATCCTCGCAGATGACGATACCGTCACGCACCAGACGCAGCTGGGCATCGCGGGTGATCTTGCCGTCGGTAACGCGGCAGCCGGCAACGGTGCCGACGCTGGAAATCTTGTACACCTGACGCACCTGCGCTTCGCCCAAGGCGACCTCGCGCACTTTGGGTGCCAGCATACCCTTCATAGCGTCGGAAACATCGTTGATGGCGTCGTAAATGACACGGTACATACGCATTTCCACGCCGGTCTGCTCGGCTTCCGCCTTGGCGACGGCGTCGGGGCGGACGTTAAAGCCGATGATGATGGCGTTGGACGCATCTGCCAGAGAAACGTCGGACTTGGAGATCGCGCCGACACCCGCATGGATGACGCGGACGCGGACTTCCTCGTTGGAGATCTTCTCCAAGCTCTGCTTGACGGCTTCGGCAGAACCCTGCACGTCCGCCTTGACGACGATGGGCAGCTCCTTCATATCGTTGGCAGCCATCTGGTCGAACAGGTTATCCAGCGTGACCTTGGTGTAGGCGGCAAACTGCTTTTCCTTGGCCTCGGTGGTGCGGCGGTCTGCCAGCTCACGGGCCAGGCGCTCGTCCTCGACCGCCTCAAACAGCTCGCCCGCTTCGGGGACCTCGGTCAAGCCGGTGATCTCCACGGGGGTGGAGGGACCTGCCTCGGTGATCTCCTGACCCTTGTCGTTGCGCATGGTACGCACACGACCCACGGCGGTACCGGCGATCAGGCAGTCGCCCTTATGCAGGGTGCCGTTCTGCACCAGCAGCGTGGCGATGGGACCCTGACCCTTGTCCAGACGCGCTTCGACAACAGCGCCCTTGCCGCGGCGGTTGGGGTTCGCCTTCAGCTCCATAATTTCGGCTTCCAGCGCGATGCGCTCCAGCAGGTCGCTGATGCCCATACCGGTCAGTGCCGAAACGGGGATGCAGGCAACATCGCCGCCCCAATCCTCGGGTACGATCTCGTACTGGGTCAGCTGCTCCTTGACGCGCTCCGGGTTGGCGGTGGGCTTATCCATCTTGTTGATGGCAACGATCAGCTTGACGTTGGCAGCCTTGGCGTGGTTGATGGACTCGATGGTCTGGGGCATAATGCCGTCGTCCGAAGCGACGACCAGCACGGCGATATCGGTCATATTGGCACCGCGGGCGCGCATAGCGGTGAACGCCTCGTGACCGGGGGTGTCTAAGAAAGTGATCAGGCTGTCGCCGCTCTTGACCTGATACGCGCCGATGGCCTGCGTGATGCCGCCCGCTTCGCCCTTGGTGACGTTGGTCTTGCGGATGGCGTCCAGAATGGAGGTCTTGCCGTGGTCAACGTGACCCATAACGACAACGACCGGCGGACGCTCGACGAGATCCTCGGCGTTGTCCTCCTCCTGCACAAACAGGCGCTCTTCGATGGAAACATGGACCTCATGCTCGACCTTGGCGTGGAATTCCTCGGCGATCAGGGCGGCGGTATCGAAATCGACCACGTCGGAAACAGCGTGCATCTCGCCCATCGCCATAAACTTGGCAACGACCTTGGCGGCGCTCTGCTTCAGGCGGGTAGCCAGCTCGCCGACGGTGATCTCATCGGGGATGGAAATTTTCAGCTGGGCATTGCGCGCCTTTTCCAGCTGGATGCGCTGCAGGCGCTCCGCCTCGGTTTCGCGGCGGCGACCGAACTGCTGACCGCGCTGGCGGTTGCGGTTGTTGAACTTTTCCTTTTTGCCGGTGGGCTGGTTCTTGCGCTTGCTGGGCATATTGCGGCTGTCCGCCAGATCGTCATAGCGGGCGTTGAATTTATCCACGTTGACGTCCACGGTGCGGGTGTCAACGGAAACGCGCGCGCGGTTGACCTCCACCTGCTCGGTGGCGGCAACGGGCTTCTTGATGCCGGTGTCGGCTGCCAGTTCCTGGAAGGTAACGCGCTTTTCGCTGCGCTTCTCCGCCTGCTTTTCGGGCTTGCGGGCTTCCTTCTTGGGTTCCTCCGCCTTGGGGGCGGGCTTAGCCTCGGGCTTCGGCTCTGCCTTTTTCTCGGCGGGCTTCTTTTCTGCCTTGGGGGCAGGCTTCGGCTCCGGCTTCGGCTCGGGCTGTGCCTTGGCGCTGTTGAGGTAGGCATCCATGCTGGTTTCGGCGTTGGCGCGGGTCAGGGTTTCCAGCAGGACGTCCAGCTCCTTCTCGCCAAAGGTGCCGCCGGTCTTATAGGCTTCGCCCGTCAGGGGGGCGACGGTTTCGATAACTTTTTTTGCCGGCAGGTCGAACTCCTTGGCAACATCGGTAATCTTATACTTAAAATCCATAGAGTGTGATCCTCCTTGTACTTCAAATGAGGTGCTTTGCGCAAAGCTGCGCAAGGTGTTCGTCTGTAATGCCGAACACAGCGGCGGGTTTCGGTGTCAGCATAGCAAGCTCGGCGCTGGTCAGGGGCATCTGCTCGCAGGCAACGATGCCCTCACAGGCTTCCTTCATGTGGCTGACGGTGCGCTCGCTCGCGTCGGCAGTCAGCAGCACAAGGGCCACCTTGCCGCGCAGGGCGTTTTCCTGCACGCGGTCGTACCCGTGCAGCAGCTTACCGGCTTTGCGGCAAAGCCCCAGCGCACCCAGCAGGGGGTGTTGGTCATTCGCCATGGGGCATCGCCTCCTTTGCGGTTTGTTCGGCGCATTGGATCTCCTCGGTCAGGCGCTCATAGATGGCATCGGGGATCGGCACCTCAAAGGTGCGCTCCAGCCGTTTTGCCTTGCGCGCCTTTGCCAGACACGCCGCGCTGGGGCAAAGGTACGCGCCCCGCCCGGGTGCCTTGCCGCGCAGATCAATGCTGATCTCGCCCTCGGGGCTGCGCACGACCCGCACAAGCTCGCGCTTGGGGCGCTGGGCATTACAGCCCACGCAACGGCGCACCGGTATTTTCTTTTGCTTTTGCTGCTGCAACTGGCAGACCTCATTTCACAAAATAATAAAGAATAAATAAGAAATAATAAATTTGGTGGATCGTGTCGCTGCGCTCCACTCAAAAATTTTGTTTTCGACCGGAGGGAGAAAACTCCACATTCTTTATTATTTATTATTTTTATTTCTTATTTAAACAGGTTTATTCTTCTTCGCCATAGTAGCCGGACTCGGGGCGGATGTCGATGTTATAGCCGGTCAGGTGGGCGCACAGGCGGACGTTCTGACCCTTGTTGCCGATGGCCAGGCTCAGCTGCTGGTCGGGCACGGTGACGCGGCAGCTCTTGTTCTCGCCGGGCAGCAGCTCGACCTTGACGACCTTGGCAGGGCTGAGTGCCGCGGAGATAAACTCGGTGACGTCCTCGCTCCAACGGATGACGTCGATCTTCTCGCCGCCCAGCTCCTGCACGATTTTTTCCACGCGCACGCCGCGGGCGCCGATGCAGGCGCCGACGGGGTCAACGTCGGGGTTCTTGCTCCAGACAGCCAGCTTGGTGCGGGCGCCTGCCTCACGGGCAATGGCCTTGATCTCCACCGTGCCGTCGTAGATTTCCGGCACTTCCAGCTCAAACATACGCTTGACAAGACCGGGGTGGGTGCGGCTGATGGTCACGCGGGGACCGCGCTCGGTAGCCAGCACATCGACCACATACACCTGCACGGACTGACCCTCGCGGAAGCTCTCGCCGGGGACCTGCTCGTTGCGGGGCAGAACGGCGCTGCCGCCCTTGCCCAGATCCAGCACGATGCTGCCGTTTTCGGGGTTGACGGCGGTGACGGTGGCGGCGATCAGCTCGTGTGCGCGGGACTGCATCTCGCTGCACTGCAGGCTGCGCTCGCCCTCACGCAGACCCTGACGGATAACGTGCTTGGCGGTCTGGGCGGCGATGCGTCCGAACTCCTTGGTTTTCAGCGGGGTGACCATACGCTGACCGACCTTGTAGCTCTTGCGCACCTTCTGGGCGTCCTCGAGGCTGATCTGCGTGTGGGGGTTCTCGACCTCCTCCACGATGTCGCGCAGCAGGCTGGCGCGGAATGCGCCGATTTCGGGGTCAATGTCCACGACGACGTTGTCGTCCTCGACCTCATAGTCCTTTTTCACGGCAATGACGATGGCGGCCTTGATCTTTTCTACCAGATAATCCTCCGGCAGACCGCGCTCTTTTTCCAGTGCGGAAAGGGCCTCAAAGAATTCGTTGTTTGCAGTAGCCATTTTTCGGTTTCCTCCCAATTCTATATCTTACGGATCAATCAAACAGATTTTCGTCGTCACAAAGCTTTACATAGCCCGCCATTTTGACCGGGAAGGTGCAGCTTTCGCCGCCGTCGGTCAGGGTGACGTTGCCCTCGGCGTCCAGCCCCTGCAGGATGCCGACCAGATCGCGGCGTCCGGCTTCGTCGGGGCGGATGAGATGCGCCGCGCATTTCTGCCCGCGCAGTGCCTCGTAATGCTCGGGGCGGGTCAGGCGGCGGCCCAGCCCGGGGCTGCCAACCTCCAGATAATAGCTTTGCTCAATGGGGTCAGCCTCGTCCAGCAGCGGGTCGATGGCGCGGGACACAGCCTCGCAGGTGTCGGTGTCAAGGGGTTCGTCGCGGTCGATCAGCACGCGCAGGAACCAGTCCGGACCTTCTTTTTCAAAGCGGACATCCCACAGGCGCAGACCCATCCCCTCCACAGTGGGGCGGACCAGCGTTTCCACCGTTTTGGCGGCGCCGCCGGCATTTTGCTGTTTTGCCATATAAATGCTCCTATCATAAAAAGAAAGCGGACCTCGCGGCCCACTTTCCAAATACACATCATCGAACAATCAAACTATACCATATCCGCCGCAAAAAAGCAAGTCCTACAGGCAAAAATCTTTGTGCAGTGTACTATTTGGGGGCAAAATCGGGGCAAATTCGCTGCGCTGCCCGCGACAAAACGGCAATGTAAGCATTACGGGTCAGTCTGTAGGGGCGGCATATATGCCGCCCGTTGCAGCCATCCGGACAATGCAGCCCACCGGGTAAACGCCACGGGACGCATATATGCGTCCCCTACAAACCTGCCGGGAATGGGTACTTTGCCTATAACTGCTTACCTCCCGGTTATTCGTAGGGAGGGGTCTTGACCCCTCCTTGCCGTTTTGCGGCTATTGCAAAACTCCCCGGCGGGGTGGGGTCACCCCGCCCTACGGGGCAATATATAAAGGTATCGCGCGGTAGGGGCGGGGCATGCCCCGCCCGCG
>CAKTAS010000054.1:0-10665 GCA_934529095.1 uncultured Gemmiger sp.
AGTAGTTCATCATGGAGAACATGCCCTTCTTCATCTCGCCGCCGTACCAGGTGTTGATGATGACCTGCTCACGGCTGGTGATGTTGAAGGCAACGCAGGTCTCAGAGTTCAGACCCAGCTCCTTGTAGTTCTCAACCTTGGCCTTGGAAGCGTTGTAAACAACGAAGTCAGGCTCGAAGTTCTCCAGCTCCTCAGCGGTGGGCTTGATGAACATATTGGTGACAAAGTGTGCCTGCCAGGCCACTTCCACGATGAAGCGGATGGCCATGCGGGTGTCCTTGTTGGCGCCGCAGAAGGCATCGACAACGAACAGGCGCTTGTTGCACAGCTCCTTCTTGGCGATGTCCTTAACAACAGCCCAGGTGGACTCGGTCATGGGGTGGTTGTCGTTCTTGTACTCGTCGGAAGTCCACCACACGGTGTCCTTGGAGTTCTCGTCCATGACGATGTACTTATCCTTGGGGGAACGGCCGGTGTAAACGCCGGTCATAACGTCGACGGCGCCCAGCTCGCTGACCTTGCCGACTTCGTAGCCGGTCAGATCGGACTTGGTCTCCTCAGCGAACAGAACATCGTAGGAGGGGTTATGCACGATTTCGGTCGTGCCGGTGATGCCATACTTGGTTAAATCGAGATTTGCCATGTTACACATACCTCTTTCTCTATACTTTGGGGTTGAGATACCTCGGAAATAAAAGATTTCCGCCTAATCTCCCATCCTGATTCATATTATACCGATTTTCTCGGCAAAAGGCAATATGAAAACCTTTGAAAAAACTGTTAATTTTTTCACTTTTGCGGGGGTTTTGGGGCGGAAAAGCCTTCCCCCTTGGGGGGAAGCCATAGTTGCAGTTTACCCGTAAGTTTCGCGCTACCGCAAAACAGCAAGGAGGGGTCAAGACCCCTCCCTACGAATAACCGGGAGGTAAGTAATCATTGGGGAAAATGCAAATTCCCGGCAGGTTGTAGGGGCGAGCCGTGCGGTTTACCCGGTAGGTTGCATTGCCGGGACGGCTGCGGCGGGCGGCATATATGCCGCCCCTACAAATAACCCGGTAAATAGCGGTTTCCGTTATGTCGCGGGCGGGGCATGCCCCGCCCCTACCGCGTAATGTTTTTTATTGCCCCGTAGGGCGGGGTGACCCCACCCCGCCGGGGAATCGTACGGTTGACACAATTTGCCGATTCGGTTGTAGGGGCGAGCATTGCTCGCCCGTGCGGTTTACCCGGTAGGTTGCATTGCCGGGGTGGCTGCGCGGGCGGTCAATGACCGCCCCTACAAGCAACCCGTAAATTTTGCGTGGACGTTATGCCCCGCCCCTACCGCGTTATAATAAAAAATGTGTCCGCTTGCGCGGACACACCATATCTACACTCTAAACTCTTAACTCTGCACGCGCTTTTTCTCCGGCAGCTGGCTGGCAACGATGGCGGCAAACATCAGCGCGCAGCCGGTCAGCTCGGTGGGGGTCAGCGTCTGGTGCAAAATCAGCCAGCCTGCCAGCGCGCTGAACACACTTTCCAAACACATGGCAAGGCTTGCGATCGTGGGGTCAAGGTCCTTCTGCCCCTCGATCTGCAGGGTGTACGCCACGCCGCTGGACATAATGCCGCAGTACAAAATCGACACGGCGGCATCGCGGAACTGCTGCACGGTGGGCTGCTCAAACAAAAACATCCCCACGGTCGAAAGCACCGACACCACCAAAAACTGCGCAAAGCTTAACTGGATACCGTCCAGCTTGGGGCTGAAATGGTTCACCAGCAAAATCTGCCCGGTGAACAGCAGCGCACACAAAAGCAGCAGCCATTCGCTGCCCGAAAGGCTCAGGCTGTCGTGTCCTGCCATGCACAGCAGGTACAGCCCGACCACGCTGGCTGCCACGCAGCAGCACAGCTTGACGCCGGGCTTTTTGCCCGCAAAAATGCCGCACACCGGCACCAGCACCACATACAGCGCGGTCAAAAAGCCCGCCTTGGCGGTGGTTGTGCCGGGGATGCCCATCTGCTGCGCCACCGACGCCGCAAACAGCGCCGTGCCGCAGCACAGCCCGCCGATCGCCAGCGTTTTGCGCTGCAAAAAGAAGGGTACGCGCACCCCTTTGCGGCGCTGGTTTGCCCGGCGCGCGCCCATAAGCCCCAGCAAAAATACGCACGCCAGCCAGCTGCGGCCTGCCAAAAAGGTGTACGCGCCCATATACCCGCCGCCCACGCTCTGGGCGACAAACGCCGTACCCCAGATAAACGAGCAGCCCATCAATAACAGGGTATTGCGCAATTGTTTTGTATCCATATACCTTCCCCTTTAAAAACGCCCGCGCATGGTGTGCGCGGGCGTCATTGCCTTGTGTTTTTGGTTCTTACTCGGTTTCGATGCTTTCCAGCTCGGCGCTGCCCAGCCCCGAAACCGTCAACCCGCCGGTGACATACACCGAGGAAGCGTCGTAGCTCAGGGTGATTTTATACTGCTTGCCGGGCGTCAAGCCGGAAATCGTGGCGCTGCGGCATTCGCCGTCGGCGCGGAAATAGGTCGTCGATTCCGGGATATACGCAACCTTGGTGCGGTCATCGGTCAGCTGCCAGACCGCCAGCTTGTAGTACATATAGGCTTCCTTGGTCGCCTCGGTCGTGGCGTAGGAGGTCAGCGTCACGGTGTCAGAGCCTGCCACGAAAAAGTCGGTATTGCCCAGCTGCACGCCGTTGAAGGAGGCGTACAGGGTGCTGCCCTCGGCATAGCTGACAAAACGGGACGCCGAGGTGTCCATACCGGAAGGGAACACCACCTCGCCGCCGTCCTCGGCAAAGGTGCGGGTATCGGTGTCGTCATCGGAATTTTCGCTGACAAGCCCCATCGCGGTGCAAACTTTGAGGATGATGGGCTTCAGCACTTCTTTGGGGGAGCAGGCGGTCAGCGTCAGGCACAGAAAAAGTGCCGCAGCTGCCGCAAAAAGTGGCTTGCGTTTCATATAAAAACCCTCCACAGGTATAAAAAGCAAAAAACGTACAGTACATTATACCGCAAACCGATGCAAAATGCAAACGGTCGGCGTGTAAAATCTACACGGTCACATCGCCGACCAGCATCTGCCCGGCGGGGTCGATGGCATACACCGTGCATTTGCGGGGCGTTTCCTGCTTGGGGATGCACAGCCCGCCCTGCACAGGCTCGGTAAAATGAAAGCTGCGGTGCGCGGTGGAAGCGTGTACCGTGCCGTCCGCTTCCGTCCACGCCAGCAGCCCGCCGCCGGTGCAGAAATCCTCCGGCAGGGGATGTTCCTCGCCGTTGACAAACAGGCGGTACACGTCCGGGAACTCCGCCCCGGCGGGGCGCACCCATGCGCCGATGCGGGTGCGCGGCGCAAAGCGAGAGCCGTTGGAGCGCATCAGCAGGGCAACGTTGTCCCACGCCACCATAAAGCTGTCCAGCGGCATGGCGGTTTCGGTGGCAAAGTCGGTTTCGGCGGCGCAGGGGTCGCACAAAAGCACCTGCGGGTTGCTGCCCACGGCGGTAAAGCCGCGCACGGCGGCAAAGCGGCGCTCGGGGCAGCCGGCAGCCAGCTCGGCAGGGGTCGCCTGCAGCGCTACCACAGCGCCGAAGCCGTGGCGGGCTTCCTCGCGCAGCAGCGCCAGATTGCCGTAGCAGACCCACGCGGGGAAGCCCCACGCCGCCGCTGCGGCAGCGGCAAAGCAGAGGTTGTGGGTGTCGGTGCTGTCGGCGCGCCAGTCGCGCAGGACCTGGGCAAGCTCCTCCGGCAGAAGGTCGGCGCCCCAGCGGTTGGTCAGGGCGGTCAGGCTGCACGCTAAATCCATCCACGGGCGCAGCGCGGGGGCGCGGCGGGCGGCGGCGTAGGGCAAAAGATGCAGCCGGGTGTTGATGGGGCGTCCGCCGGCGGGGATGCCGTCCTGCGTGCGCACGCTGGCGCAAAGCAGGCTGATGGCGGGGGTGGCGCGCTCGGTTTTGGTGTACAGGTAGATGCGCAGCTGCACCTGCTGCCCGGTCTTGCTGTCCAATTGCAGCACATCGGGGCGCTGCTGCAGGCAGCCCCTGTCCAGCGGCGCGGGGGATTCGCGGTGCAGAAAGCGGCTCCATTTGCCAAAGGTGACCCACGTTGTCCAGTTGCCGTCCACCATGACGCGCGCCTGCATCTCCACCGCCGTCTGGTTGGGCGCGTCGGCATTCCAGCTGACGCGCAGCGCGTCAAAGGCGGGCATCGGCAGAGGGGCGCTGGTGTAGCAGCCGTAAGGCACATAGCCGCCCTGCACAAGGTCCAGCACGATGCGCCCGTCCGATATCGTGACGTTGTCCAGCTCACCGCGCATAAAAACGTCGGTATCACGCAAAATTACGGTGTTCTTTTCCATAGTGCAGCCCCTTTACAGGTCGTGGTTCTCCGCCTCGCGGGCAGCCATACGCTCGTCGATCTCGGCATCGCGGCGCGCTTTCAGGGTTTCCTCCAGCCGGAACACCTTGTCCAAGCCGGGATAGACGACCATCAGCGCGGGGATGACCGGCAGCCAGAAGCCGAACACCACGATCACAATGATGCTGGCGGGCAGGGTCAGCAGCATAACGACCCAGTACACGGCGGTGATGGCAGCCGCCGCCAGCGTGCGCGGCAAAAAGCCGAAGAACATCAGCGCGGCGTTTTTGATCAGCTCCGGCAGGGGCAGGTCCACCAGCGGGATCTGCGCAAACAGCCAGACAAAAAAGCCCACGCAGACAAACATCCCCACCACGGCAGCCACCCACATCATGGTGCCGGGGTTGGCATCGTTTACCATATGGAACAAAACGGCGCTCCAGCCGCCCAAAAACAGCCCCAGCAGCGCACCGGGTATCAGGCTTTGCCGCCAGTTCTGCCGCCATGCGCGCTTGTAGGTGTGCCACCAGTAGCCCGGCTCATCGCGCAGGGCGCGCAGCACGGTATCGGCAAGACCCACCAAAAACGGACCCGCCAGCGCACCGCCCAGCGCACCGCCCAACGCGCACAGCAGCGGGGCGTGCGCCATCAGCCCGAACAGCACGGCGGCAAAGCCGGGCAAAAAGGCGGCGCAGCACAAAAAGCTGGCGCGGTAAAAGCTCCACAGGTCGCGCCCCAGCAGTTCAAAAAAGCGGGCAATGCCGACCTTGCGTCCCGAGGATTCGTTCATAGAAAATGCTCCTTGTTTTTGCTTTATTTTGACTTGTATGCAGACTTACAGTATAATAGGAATACAGTATAATCATACAGCAATTTGTCGAAGAAAATCCCTTTTTCGGGTAGTAATGTAGGGATGGGTCTTGACCCATCCGCACCGCTGGCTGCGCGCAGCGCATAAAATCGCGCCGAATGGCGCGCGATTTCCCGACATATCGTACTTTCCGTTAAGTTGCACGGAACGGTCAAGACCGTTCCCTACAAACCCACCGGAAGTTCGCAGTCATCCCGTTAGGTTTATCGACAGTCTGTAGTATAATCATACCGTTCTGCTGCGCGGTTTGCAAGGTTTTGTTAAAATAAGTTTACAAATAATCGCGCAAAAATATGGTACAATAAGGCAGTTGGGGTAATACCCTGAATAAAAAAGGAGAGTTTGCCAATGGCATGGGTCACAAAAGACAGCGTGGAAAGCTACACCCCGCCCGAAGCCCCCAAGGAATACACCAAAAAAGAAAAGGCTGCCAACTGGTGGCATTACAACAAAGTGATCGTCGCGGTGGTGATCGCGGCGGTGGTGCTGCTCGCGCTGCTTATTAAGGATACCGTGCTGCAGACCCGCCCGGATATCAAAATCGGCTATGTCGGCACCACCGAGCTGCCGCAGGATACCGTCACCGCTTTGCAGGACGCGCTGGTTCCCTTTTGCAGCGACCTGAACGGCGACGGCAAGGTCGTGGTGCAGATCAGCCAGTACACGGTGGACTTTGCCGGGGAGGAAAGCGACGCCGACGCCTACTACCAGATGGCGGGCGTCACCCAATTGAGCGCCGAGATCACCAGCGGCGAAACCTTTCTCTATATTTTGCAGGACCCGGCGGGCTTTGAAAAGAACACCGGCGCGCTGCGGTATCGGGACGGCACCCAGCCCGACGAGGCGGAAACCCTGCCCGACGACGCCTGGCAGCAGATGGTCTACCGCTGGGGCGACTGCCCCGTGCTGACCGGGCTGGAACTGGGGCAGTACGAGGGCTACACCCTGATGGACAGCCTGACCGGGGACAATCAGGACGTGCTGGCGAATTTGTACATCGGCGCGCGCGGCGTCTGGGACGACAAAAACGCCGACAAGTTTGCCGCCGGGGAAGCCCTGTGGCAGCAGCTGACCGCCGGCGCTGCGGCGTGACCGCCATGAAAATGCCCGTATGGCTGCGGCAGGCACTGCGCCGCCGCAAGCGCACCGCCGACCCGCGCCGGGGGATGCAGAACCCCTACCACCGCTGCTTTACGCAGGACCGCACCTTTGAGGAGCTGGCACGCAAGGCGCGGGAAATGCAGAAAAATCCCCCGAAGGAGCCGTGAATCTATGCCGAAAATTATCGAAGTTACGCAGCTTTCCGCCCCGGAGCTGGACGCCTATGCCCGCCTGACCGAAAACGCCCTGCGCAGCCGCGCCGAGCCGGAAAAGGGCATTTTTATTGCCGAAAGCCCCAAGGTCATCGGCACGGCGCTGGACGCCGGGTGCGAGCCGCTTTCCTTTTTAATGGAGCGCCCGCACATTGCGGGGTCTGCCGCCGCCGTGCTGGCGCGCTGCCCCGACGTGCCGGTGTACACCGCCGACCGCGCGGTGCTGCAGCAGCTGACCGGCTACACGCTGACCCGCGGCGTGTTGTGCGCCATGCGCCGCCCCGCCCCGCGAACGGTGACCGAGGTCTGCCAGAACGCCCGCCGCGTTGCCGTGCTGGAAAACATTGTGGATTCCACCAACATCGGCGCGATCTTCCGCAGCGCGGCGGCGCTGGGTATGGACGGCGTGCTGCTTTCGCCCGGATGCTGCGACCCGCTGTACCGCCGCGCCGTGCGCGTAAGTATGGGTACGGTGTTCCAGATTCCGTGGGCGCGGCTGGACTGCTGGCCCGCCGGGGGTATGGACGCGCTGCACGCCCTGGGCTTTAAGACCGCCGCCATGGCGCTGGATGCCCGCGCCGTCAGCGTGCGCGACCCCGCCCTGCAGCGCGAGGAAAAGCTGGCGGTGGTGCTTGGCACCGAGGGCGACGGCCTGGCAAAAACGACGATTGCCCAATGCGACTACACGGTGATGATCCCGATGCGCCACGGCGTGGATTCCCTCAACGTCGCCGCCGCCGGGGCGGTGGTGTTTTATCAGCTTTGCGAGTGAGCGCGATAACGCGCAGAGTTGAGGGTTGAGAGTTTAGAGTTGAGATTTGGTGTGTCCGCTATGCGGACACGTTTTTATTATATTGCTCCGTAGGGCGGGGTGACCCCACCCCGCCGGGCAAATGTGCGGCAACCGCAATTTTCCCCCTCATCAGTCACCTGCGGTGACAGCTTCCCCCAGAGGGGGAAGCCTTATATGCCCCCACCTCGCAAAACACCCCCTGCTGCCCATAACAGGCGGCAGGGGGTGTTGTTATAAGTCAAAGTTCAATCAGACAATTTCCACTTTTTCCATAACCACGGGGGTGCGGGGCTTGTCGTTCCAGTCGGTGGCGACGGCGGCGATCTCATCCACAACCTCGATGCCGGACACAACGTGACCGAACGCGGCATAGCCGCCGTCCAGATGCGGGGCGTCCTGATGCATGATAAAGAACTGGCTGCCCGCAGAGTTGGGGTCCATCGCGCGCGCCATGCTGATGACGCCGCGGGTGTGCTTGATGGGGTTGGCTACGCCGTTTTGGGCAAACTCGCCCTTGATGTTCCAGCCGGGACCGCCGGTGCCGTTGCCCTTGGGGCAGCCGCCCTGAATCATAAAGCCGGGGATCACGCGGTGGAAGGTCAAGCCATTGTAAAAGCCCTGCTTGACCAGCTTTTCAAAGTTTTCGCAGGTGATGGGGGCAGCGGCATGGTCCAGCTCAATGTCGATGGTCTTGCCGTTTTGCATGGTGATACGAATCATAGTGTATTCTCCTTTGGGGTTGTATTTTCGGGGTCGCTTGCCGGGGTGGCAATGCCCGCCGTGTAGCTCATACTGCCGATATGCTGCCGCAGCTCGTCCGCGCTCAGGCGGTTGCCCCAGAACAGCAGCGCGGCGCTCATATACTGCTCGCACCGCTGCTGGGCGCGGGGCAGCAGCCCGCGCACGCCGCCGTCATACACGGCGCCGGTAAAGGGGTCCTTCCAGCGGTCGGGCAGATCCTCGGACAATTCGCAGGGCGTAACGTGCCCCATGATCATACCCTTTTTGCCGAAAAGCGGCTCCACTGCCTGAAAAAATGCGCGTACCACCGTGCTTTCGGTGGCAAAAAGCCCCCGCAGCTTGTAGATGTGGTAAAACGCATCGGCGATGTATTCGGGGCTGATCTCCTCGCCGTACACCTCGCGCAGGCTGTCGCGCAGCAGCGTGATAATGTCCGAAAGCTCCTCGCCCACGGGCAAGGGGCTGACGTCCTCAACGTTCACAGCGCCGCTGCCGGTGTCCTGCCGGTACAGCGCCGAGTCCAGCCCGATCTCCAAAAAGCCGTGTCCGCCGGGCTGCGCGTAGGGCTTGCCCTCCTCGCACATGGCAAAGACAAAGGGGTGCATCACGGTGTCGGCGGCATAGTGGCACAAAAAGCCCAGCACATACTCCATCTGCGGGCGGGTGCGGACGTGCCGGCACAGGCTGAACAGAAAATCGCCTGTCTTTTCCTCGTGCATACGGTTGCCGAGACCGATCAGGTCATAGCGGCGCTTGGCGCGTTTTTTCCACACTTCAAAGCAGAAAAAGCTGTCCGGTCCGTTGGCACCGGCGGCAAAGGCAGCCGGGTACCGTATTTTGCAGCGGATTGCCGCAGCCGCCAGCCGCGCCGTGCGCACATGGGTGTAGCCTTCGGGCATGGTATTGTCACTTCCTACATTTACAGTATAGCCCTACTATTGTAGACGTTTGCGGGCAAATTGTCAAACCCAAAGGCGGCACCGCGCAATTTAAATTGCGGATAGATTGCAGCCCGGTCATTTGATTTACCGGAGCATATCCCCTAATTGAAGCAAGCCGCTGCAAATGCTATTCCCTGCCCCGTTGATTGCCTGTGCGATAATGATTGCGGCAACTATAATCGCCACTGCCACAATGATTTTTCCGATCAGCTGCTGGTACTCTTTCATTTTGATTTCCTCTTTTTTCGTACTCTGTTGTCAAATTTTGCGGCTGTCGCCCTGCAGAGTCTTGGGCAGCACAAAGAAATACAGCGCCGCGCCCGCCAGAATAATCAAAATTACCGACAAAATGCCGTAGGGACCGGCGGCGCGGTTGATGGCATCCACCTGCTCGGCGGTGGCGGTGGCGGCGGTCAGCCCCTGTGCCGCCAGCATCCGGGCGGACGCCAGCGCGCTTACGCCGCCCACCAGCGTGGGACCCAGAATGGACGAAAACTTGCCGAAGATGTCAAAAAAGCCGAAGAACTCGCCGCTGCGGTCCTTGTCGGGGATGAGCTTGCCGAACATCGAGCGGCTCAGCGCCTGAATGCCGCCTTGGCTGGTGGCGCACAGCACCGCCAGCACCCAGAACTGCCACAGGCTGTTCATAAAGAACGCAAAGATGCAGATGAAGGAGTACACGCCGATGCCCACGCCCACCATAACGCGGGCGCCGAATTTTGCCGCCAGCTTCATATACAGTAGGCAGAAGGGCAGCCCCAGCACCTGCACCAGCAGCAGCGCCAGCAGCATACCGGCGGAATCCAGCCCCAGGTTGGTGCCGTAGCTTGTGGACATACTGATGATGGTATGCACGCCGTCAATGTAGAAAAAGTACGCTACAATGTACACCAGCATCGGCTTGTCGGCGGCGATCTCTTTCATCGTCGTAAACACGTTTTTGATGCTGCGCCCCACATCGCCCTTTTCGTAGGGCTTGCCGGTGGTCTGTTGGCAGTTTTTCAGCAGCGGCAGGCTGAACACCAGCCACCACACGGCGGTAAAGCCAAAGATAAAGGCAAGGCAGGTCAGCATCGGCATGCCCACGGCGTTCATAATCAGGAAAATCAGCAGCGGGATCGTCGAGCCGCCGATATAGCCCAGCCCGTAGCCCAGCGTGGAAACCGAGTCCATGCGGTCCTCGGTGGTGACGTCGGTCAGAAAAGCGTCGTAGTAAATGCAGCTGGCATCAAAGCCGATGGTGCTTAAAATGTACAAAACCAGCACCAGCATCGTGACCTTGGACGCCGCCGCGGGCGAGGCGGTAAAGTCCATCAGCGGGGTGAACGCCAGCCCGGCGACCGACACCACGCCCAGCAGCAAAAACGCCGTGAACAGCTTTTTGCGCATACCGCGGATGTCGCCGAACACGCCCAAAAACGGCGCGGACAAGGCAACAATGGCCATGGCAATGCTGGTGGCATAGCCCCAGATGGACATACTGGAAACGCTGTCGGCGGTGCAATCCGCCACCGAGTTGAAGAAGATCGGCAGAATGGTGACGACAATGACCGAGTGCGCACTGTTCGCCCAGTCGTACATCATCCAGCTAAGCTCCTGCTTGGTGAATTTCTTTAAAAAGCCCATAGATCGAGCCTCCCTCTTA
>CAKTAS010000055.1:0-10430 GCA_934529095.1 uncultured Gemmiger sp.
ACCGTGCCGATGATCACCCCCGTTATCTTCTACAACCTGGTCACCCAGATCGCACAGGCGTTCCAGGAATTCAACGGTCCCTACATCATTACCCAGGGCGGTCCCCGCAATGCAACCACGCTGGTTTCCCTGCTGATCTATAACTACGCCTTCAAATCCAACGAAATGGGTATGGCGTGCGCTTTGGCATGGGTTATGTTCATCGCCGTTGCTCTGCTGACGGTCGTTGCCTTCAGCAGCCAGAAGCACTGGGTCTACTACGCTGATTAAGGAGGAAGCATACGATGAAACTGTCTACCGCACATAAAGTCGGCAAGTTTTTTCAGTATTTTGTGCTGATCCTTGTCGGTGTCATTATGATCTACCCGCTGGTCTGGATGATCGGCGCTACCTTTAAGAGCAACGCCGAGATCTTCTCCGGCATTGGCTTTGTGACCGCCAACCCCACCCTGCAGGGCTACATTGATGCCGTTACCTCCAACTACGGCGGCGACATCAACATCTGGCGCGCTTTCCTGAACACCTACAGCTACGTTCTGCCCAAGGTCGTGTTCACGGTCATCTCCTCGGTGGTTGCCGCTTACGGCTTCAGCCGCTTCCAGTTCCGCGGCAAGAATCTGCTGTTCGGCATTATGATCTCCACCCTGTTCCTGCCGCAGGTCGTTCTGAACGTTCCCCAGTACCTGATGTACAACACCTTCGGCTGGATCAACAGCAAGTGGTATCTGCCCCTGTGGGTCCCCACCCTGTTCGCCACCGAAACCTACTTCGTTTACCAGCTGGTGCAGTTTATGCGCAGCATCCCCCACGACCTCGACGAAGCGGCCGCCATCGACGGCTGCGGTCCGGTCAAGATCCTGTACAAGATCATCTGCCCCATGCTCAGCCCCTCTCTGGTAGCGTGCGCGCTGTTCCAGTTTATGTGGAGCTGCAACGACTTTATGGGTCCCCTGCTTTACGTCCAGACCCCCAGCAAATACCCCATGTCCATCTTTGTTAAAATGTCCATGGACGCCGACAACGGCTTCAACTGGAACCGTATCCTTGCCTTGTCCCTGATTTCCATCATCCCGCAGTTGGTTGTTTTCTTCTGCGCACAGGATGCCTTCATCGACGGTATTTCCGCCGGTGCCGTTAAGGGCTAAGCGGTATTGCCCGATCCCCCGCAAACACGGCTGCCCCGCACCACAAAACTGCGGTGCGGGGCAGCCTTTCTTTTGAAAACCCTCTCCCCTGCCCTATCGCACGGGAGTTTACATACATAGGATATAAAAAAGCCCCCGCCCGCAACGGGCGAAGGCAAAAGAGAAAACTTACTTATTCACGCGCTTATAATACTGCCGGTACTGCTGGGGCGAAAGCCCGGTGGCATCCTTGAACACACGGCGGAAATGCGCGGTTGTCATAAAGCCGGTTTTTTCGGCAACCTCGGAAACACTCTCGTTGGATTTTTCAATCAAATTCTGCGCCGCCTTGATGCGCACGCCGTTGATGTACTCGATCAGGCTCAGGTTGATCGCCCGCTTGAACAGGCGGCTGAGATAGTACGGGCTGATGTAGAACTGGCTGGCAATGCCGGTCAGAGTCAGTTTTTCGGCGTAATGCTCGGCAATATAGCCTTGAATCTGATCCACGATTTGGTTGCTGACGCGCCCGTTCTCGCCGCCCTGCTCCTGCTGGATGCGGCACAGGGATTTGAGCGTCAGCAGCAGGGTCGCCAGCATCATCTTGCGCATAGCGTCGCTTTCGGGGGTGACTTCCTCCTGCAGCAGGATCAACTGCTGCAGCACGCTTTGGATCTGGTTCTGCTGCTTGACCGACAGGTTGCACAGCAGATGGTTATGCTCTTCGTTTAAAAAAGAGAAAAAGTCCACATCGGGGAAGATTTCCGCCAGACTGTCCAGATATTTCCCACTGAAATTCATCACGATACGGCTCGACGGGGTGTCCCCCACCGCGGCGGTCTTGTGGATCTGGTTCTCGCCGATCAGAACGACACTGCCCGCATTGACAATGTAGGCGGCATCCTCGATAAAATAGCGGCGGGTACCTTCGATCTCATAGTAAATTTCGTACTTGTGGTGGATGTGGAAGCTGGGCATCTCATACCCGTTGTCGCGGTCAACGCGGTCGATAAAAAAATCGACATGGGGCGAATAAGTGTATTCCGAAACCATACGGCACCTCATTTTTCGCTTGCAGCCAAGGCAGGCGTGAATCTTGTCATATATCTTAGAATAGCACATTTTTTGCTGCATTTCAATTCTTTTTTTATATAGGGAGATTTTATTATGAAAATTACGCTCGTACGTGCTATGACGCGCAGTGCCGTGTTTGAGCTGATCAACCACAGCTGCTACCGCGCCCCGGCGCCCTACACCGTGCAGCTGAACGGCAAGACGGTGCTTTCCGGGGACACAAACGTGTTTTCGCTGTTTTCGCTGCAGCCGGACACCGAATACACGCTGACGGTTTCTGACGGCAGCGAGTCGGCAGAGCTGCGCTTTGCCACCGCACCGGAGAGCTTTTTTGTGGACGCCGCCCGCTATGGGCTGATCGCCGACGGCGAAACCGACAACACCGCCAAATTGCAGGCGGCACTTTCCACCTGCCCCAAGGGCGGCACGGTGTACCTGCCTGCCGGTGTCTACCGCACCCAGAGCCTGTTCTTGCACAGCGATACGACGCTCTATCTGGAAAAGGGCTGCACCCTGCTGGGCGGCACCCGCCGCGAGGACTACCCCATTCTGCCCGGCGTGCTGCGCGATGCCAACGAGCAGAAGGAGTGCTATCTCGGTCTGTGGGAGGGTAACCCCCTGGACTGCTTTGCCGGGCTGATCAACATCATCAACGAAGCCAACGTCACCATCACCGGCGAGGGTACGCTGGACGGCAACGCCCAGAACGGCGACTGGTACCAAAACCCCAAGGTGCGCCGCATGGCGTGGCGTCCGCGTATGTTCTTTACCAGCCACGCACAGAACGTGGTGCTGCACGGCGTCAAGGTGTGCAACAGCTATTCGTGGACCATCCACCCCACCTACACCGAGAACGTGGATATTCTGGATATCCGCATCCGCAACAGCTCCACCAGCCCCAACACCGACGGCATCGACCCCGAAAGCTGCAAGAATGTCAACATCATCGGGGATCACATCCATGTGGGCGATGACTGCATTGCGCTGAAATCCGGCAAGGTGTTTATGGGTATGAACTGCCATGTCCCCTGCGAGAACGTGACCATCCGCAACTGCTGCCTCAGCCGCGGACACGGCGGGCTGGTCATCGGCAGCGAGATGAGCGGCGGCGTCAAAAACGTCACCGTGACCCAGTGCCTGATGGACCACACCGACCGCGGTCTGCGCGTCAAGACCCGCCGCGGGCGCGGCAAGTACGCCGTAATTGACGGGCTGGTGTTCCGCAATGTCATTATGGACGGCGTGCTGGCCCCGTTTGTTATCAATATGTTCTATTTCTGCGACCCCGATGGGCGCGGCGACTATGTGCAAAGCCACGAGCCGCAGCCCGTGGACGAGATGACCCCCACCTTGGGCAGTCTGGAGATGGAGGACGTGACCGCCACCGACGCCCAGTACGCCGGGTGCTGGTTCAGCGGTCTGCCGGAGCAGCCCATCGAGCGCGTCAGTATGCACAATGTCACCATTGATTTTGCCAAGAATGCCCGCCCCGGTCAGGCTGCCATGATGTGCGGCGCCGATGCCAGCTGCAAGTTGGGCGTCTGGGCGGAAAACGTGCGCACGGTCGAGCTGCACAATGTGAAGATCGAGGGCTATGAGGGCGAGCGCCTTCAGCTGACCCATGTAGAAAACTTTGAGGAGGATTGACCCCATGACCCACGAAGAAATTTTGACCACGCTGGGACAGTATGTGGACTATCTGATTGCCGGCAGCACCGCCGAAGCCCCGCTTTGGAACATCGAAAAGGTGCGCAGCGGCAAGCCCAACAAGTGGAACTACATTGACGGCTGTATGATCACCGCCTGCCTGAGCCTGTACAAAACCACCGGGGACGAGAAATTTTTGACCTTCAGCAAGGATTTTCTGGATTATTTCGTCAAGGACGGCGGCGTGATCAACACCTACGACGTGGAGGAGTACAACCTTGACAACGTCAATCAGGGCAAAAACCTGTTTGCCCTGTACGATCTGACGGGCGAACAGCGCTACCGCGATGCCATTGAAACGGTGCGCAGCCAGCTGGAAACCCAGCCCCGCACCAAGGAAGGCAACTTCTGGCACAAAAAAATCTACCCGTGGCAGGTCTGGCTGGACGGCACCTATATGGCGCAGCCCTTCTATATGGAGTACGAAACCCGCTGCAACGGGATGCACGGCTGCATTGACAGCTACAAGCAGTTTATGAACATCAAAAAATATATGAAGGACCCCGTCACCGGGCTGTACTACCACGGCTATGACGAGAGCCGCCAGATGTACTGGGCAAACCCCGAAACCGGCTGCAGCGCCAATTTCTGGCTGCGCGCGATGGGCTGGTTCATGGTGGCCATGGTGGACGTGCTGGAGCGTATGGACGAGCAGCTGTACTATGAGTACCGCGCCATTATGGCGATGCTGAAGGACGCTGTGGACGCGATGCTTGCTTGGCAGGACGCCGAGAGCGGGATGTTCTGGCAGGTCATTGACAAGCCGGGCGTGCCGGGCAACTATCTGGAAACCTCCGGCAGCGCGCTGTTTGCCTACGCGGTGCTGAAGGGTGTGCGGCTGGGTTACCTGCCCAAGCGCTATGCCGCCTACGGCGAAAAGGCGTTCTACGGCACCTGCGACAAGCACTTGGGCAAGGGGGCGGACGGCGCCTTGCAGCTGGGCGGCATCTGCTTAGTGGCAGGGCTTGGCGGTGCGACCCGCCGCGACGGCAGCTTGGCGTACTATTTCAGTGAGCCGGTTGTGGAGAACGACGCCAAGGGCGTGGGTCCCCTGCTGCTGGCGTACACCGAAATTCTGGCAGCAAAAGCGTAAGGAGGAAACGGTATGCCGCAATTTATAGTCGGCGCGCGCCTGCACGATTACGG
Source organism: uncultured Gemmiger sp. (assembly GCA_934529095.1). GTDB lineage: Bacteria > Bacillota > Clostridia > Oscillospirales > Ruminococcaceae > Gemmiger. The sequence continues at coordinate 5,052 of CAKTAS010000055.1, forward strand.
GCAGGGCGCGGTGGACGAGCAGTTTGCAAAGGTGGCGGCGGACGGGTTTTCTGCCGTGCAGCTTGCCTACAAAAAGGTCGTGCCTACGGTAAAAAGCTATGCGGATGTCACCGACGAACTGGCGCAGCAGACTTGGGAAGCCGAGCAGGCGCACGGTGTGCAGGTGGCGGTGCTGGGTACCTATGTGGAGCTGGCGCTGAACACCGAAGCACGGCTGAAAAACGTGGCGGACTTTAAAAGCCAGCTGCGCATTGCAAAAAAAATCGGTGCGGGGTGCATCGGCACCGAAACCACCAAGATGGCGCTGCAGCCTGCCGGTACCACCCGCGAACAGGCGCAGACGCTTTTGTGCCGCAGCTTGGCAGAGCTGCTGCCCGCCGCCGAGGAATTGGGCGTTTATATCGGCATCGAGGCGGTGACCTACCACAGTATGAACGACCCCGCCGCCGTGCGCCGCGTGCTGGACACGATGCGCAGCCCCAACCTGAAAGTCATTTTTGATATGGCGAATATGGTCAACGCCGACAACACCGACTGTCAGGAAAAAATCTGGCAGCAGGTCGGCGAATGGTACGGCGACAAAATTGCCGCCGTACATTTTAAGGGGCAAGCCATCCGCCCCGACGGCAGCCTGATGAGTACCCCGCTGGAGGAATCCGGCGTGGACTATGCGGGCGCGTTTGCCATGCTGCGGCAGCTGCCGCAAAAAACGCTGCCCGTCCTGCGGGAGGAAGCCGTACCCGCCAAGGCAGCATCGGACATTGCGTATATGAGAAGTTTCTTTTGAAATATGAGGGCAGGAGGTGCCGCTTTTGCGGTGTCCCCTGCCCTTTTTGACTTGCTTATTTTGCTTTACGGTGCTATAATAAAATTTCACGGTTTGGTGAAAATAGCAAAAGGAAAAGGAGCGTTTGGCAAAACAAATGTCGATGCAGCGTACTACAAATCTGACCGAAGGCAGCGTGTCCAAGGGGATGCTGCTGTTTGCCCTGCCGATCTTCATCAGCAACCTGTTTCAGCAGCTGTACAATGCCGCCGACTCGCTGATTGTGGGCAATTTTCTGGGCGGCGAGGCGCTGGCGGCGGTCGGCTCCTCCGGCAGCCTGATTTTTCTGCTGACGGGCTTTGTCAACGGCGTGTCGCTGGGCGCGGGCGTTGTGGTGGCGCGGTATTTCGGCGCCAAGGACTGGAAGCGCCTGCGCAGCACGATCCACACCACGGTGGCGCTGGGTCTTGCGGCGGGCGCGGTGCTGACGGTGGTGGGCGTGCTGCTGACCCCGCAGATTTTGCGCTGGATGGGTACGCCCGAAAACGTCTTGGTCAACTCGGTGGCGTATTTCCGCACCTACTTTTTCGGCTCCATTGCGGTGGTGATGTACAATGTGGGCGCCAGCATTTTGCAGTCGGTCGGCGACAGCCGCAGCCCTATGCAGTATCTGATTGCGGCGTCTATGATCAACATTGTGCTGGATATTATTTTGGTCGGCGGTATGCGGATGGGCGTCGGCGCGGCGGCATTTGCGACCATTGCCAGCCAGTCGGTCAGCGCCGTGCTGGCGTTCGCCAAGCTGATGCGCTCGCAGGAGGCGTGGGCGGTCCACTGGAAGGAAGTTCGCTTTGATGCGCCGTCCCTGCGGGCAGTCGTTAAGCAGGGGCTGCCGTCCGGCGTGCAGAACTCGGTCATTTCGCTGGCAAACGTCATTGTGCAGTCCAACATCAACTCCTTCGGCGCCAACGCCATGGCGGGCTGCGGCGCGTATGCCAAGGTGGAGGGCTTTGCCTTTCTGCCGGTGACCTGCTTCTCGATGGCGCTGGCGACCTTTGTCAGCCAGAACGTCGGTGCGGGCAAACCTGACCGCGTGCGCAAGGGGATGAAATTCGGCATACTTTGCTCTATCCTGCTGGCGGAGGCTGTGGGCGTGGGTATCTACCTGCTGTGTCCGCAGCTGGTGGGCGCGTTCAGCAGCGAGGCGGAGGTCATCGCCTTCGGCGTGCGGCAGGCGCGCACGGCGGCGCTGTTCTACTGCCTGCTGGCGTTCAGCCACTGCTGCGCGGGCATCCTGCGCGGGCTGGGACGCCCCCTTGTGCCGATGATGATCATGCTGGCGATCTGGTGCGCGCTGCGCATTACCTACCTGACGGTCACGCTGCATTTTATCCGGGATATCGGCGTCATTTTCTGGGCCTATCCCCTGACGTGGAGCATCTCCTCGGCGCTGTTTGCGTGGTACATCCTGCACTGCCCCATCCCTGTGATGGGCGGCGGCGCACCCCAATACCGATAACAAAAACGAAAAATGCCGCCCATTCGGGCGGCGTTTTTCGTTTATTGCAGGGTTCCGGCGGCGGGGTCGGAGATTTCTACCCCGGCGATGGCTGCCTGCAGGGCGGCGGTCAGACTTTGCACAATGGCGGGCAGCGGCATACAGGGCGTCAGGGCGTCCTTGCCGGCGACCTGGGCGGGAAGATACGGAACGTGGACAAAGCCCGCACGCAGCCCCGGAAAGCGCGTGGCGGCAAGATACAGCGCGTTGTACAGCGCAGCATTGCACACATAGGTGCCTGCTGTGTAAGAAACGCTGCAGGGCAGCCCGGCGGTGCGCACCGCCTGCACCATGGCGCGTACCGGCAGCGTGGAAAAATACGCGGCGTCGCCGTCCGTGCGCAGCGGTTCGTCCAGCGGCTGGGCGCCGTCATTGTCGGGGATGCGGGCATCCGCCAGATTGATGGCGACCCGCTCCACCCGCACGGCGGGGGTGCCGCCCGCCTGCCCCACGCACAGCACCATGTCGGGCTGCAGCTCGCACAGGTAGCTTTCCAGCGCGGCGGCGCTGCGGGCAAAGGCGGTGGGCAGCTCGCGTTTGTAGATTTGCGCGCCGTCCAGAGTGTCCGGCAGCGCCTTTACGGCTTCGTAGGCGGGGTTCACGCGCTCCCCGCCAAAGGGGTCAAACCCCGTGACAAGTACCTTCATAGCGGCTCCTTACTGCGCCAAATGCGCTTCGATTTTTGCCTTGTCCAGCCCCTGCCCGATGACAATCAGCACCTGCTGCCCCTGCGGCACGCGCTGCGCGGTCATACCGGCGGGGGTGGCGTTGATCTCCAGCCAGCCGTCGGCGGACGGCACAAAGCCCTTCAGGCGCAGGATATGCCCGCAGGCGGGGTCGGCGAACAGCTGCGGCACGGCGGCGCGCAGGGTGCTTTCGGTCAGCGGTAGCTCCAAAAAATACAGCGAGGTAAAGGCGTTGTGTTCGTCAAAATGCAGCTTGACGTAGTCCGCCTGCCGCCAGCCGCAGCGGTCCAGCGCGGCAAAATCGGTGTCGGTCAGCGTGTCCCAGTCCTTGTACAGGATGTCCTTTGCCGCAAAGCGGCGGGCGCAGCGGCAGTTTGCCAGCGCGGTGTTCAGCCGGGCAAGCAGCGCATCGCGCCCCAAAGCGCCCGGCAGCTGCACGCGGCTTGCCAACAGGTAGCCGGACTTGGCAGCCTCGCTGGCAAGCAGGTATTCCTCCTCCGGCGAAAGCTGCGGCGGCAGCGCGGCATCCACCACGGCAAACACGTTGCCCAAGGTGTACCAGCGGTCAAGCGGGTCGTCCCGCAGAATGTCGAAAAATTCGTCCACATCAAAGATACCGCTGGGTTCCACGACCACGCGGTCGTACCCCTGCATAGCGAGCGAGATCAGCTTGGTGCGCATACGGCGCTGGTGGGTGTCGCAGTCGCACCCGCCGGAGATGCTCTCGATATTGCAGCGGCTGCCGAGGACATCCTGCAACAGCAGAACATCCACATTGACCGCGCCGAAGTCGTTTTCCAGAATGCAGACGTTATGCCCCTGCGCCGTCAGGTACTGCACCCAATGCCGCAGAAAGGTGGTTTTGCCGGAACCGAGAAAGCCGGTGATCAAATCGACCTGTACCAAGGATGACCCCTCCCCTGTTGTGTTGGTGAAAAGATAGGTTGGATTTTTGCGGTGCGCCGCCCTGTTCAAATCCTCTTCACCGCAAAACCAAAGAAAAAGCTCCAAGCCTGAGCTTGGAGCTTTTCTTTGGTGCGGATGAAGGGATTTGAACCCACACTCTTTTAAGGGAACTAGAACCTGAATCTAGCGCGTCTGCCAGTTCCGCCACATCCGCATATTGGCTTGCCGCAAAGGGCTTGCCCTGACGACGTTTGTTATTATAGCATAGGCGATGGGGATTGTCAAGCGGTTTTGCGGAAAATCATCAGATTTTATTTTTGCGGCAGAGCCGCAAGACCAAAGAAAAAGCTCCAAGCCTAAGCTTGGAACTTTTCTTTGAGTGGTATGCGTATAAATGTTATCATCCCATTCTTGCAGAGGTGATTTGAACTAATATGACACTTCGTATTATTCTTATTTTGCGGTGTTGTGTTTTTTGCTGTACAGACCAAAAGATAGAAAAGCAACTCCGACCACAATTACAGCTATCGTAATGCCAAATATAATGGGCATAGGCTGCATTGCTGCATATTGAATGAAATCAAGATAAAACCCATGCTGATTTACGTGAGCTTTTTGCAATGTTCCAAATACAGGTAAAAACATAAATTCTAACACAAGTAGAATTAGCCCCGCCACAATAGTTTTGAAACCAAGATTAACTTGCTTATTCGCAGCATTCATATTTGCAATTTGCTCTAATGTTGATGAGCTTTTATTTGTACTCGTTTCACCCAAATTCTGTGTATTGCTATTTTTTAGCAATTCATCGGTTGAAACCGAAAATAGTTCGCTCAACATAATAATTTTACTAATTTCCGGAACTGCGTCATTCAGCTCCCATTTTGAAATGGATTGGCGAGACACATCAAGTTGTTCTGCCAACTGCTCCTGTGATATACCAGCAGCTTTTCTTAGCTGTTGTATTTTTTCTCCTAAAGTCATAAATACCACCTCCTGTTTGACTCTCTTAACTATAGGATTTCAGACGGTTGCACTCTACCAAGCACGCTTTGAAAACCCGCAACCAGTAGTTGCATAGCTTTAATATAGCCCAAAATGCAATTGACATTATATAAAAACTCTTTAGTACACTATACCATAAATTCAAATACAAAAAAAGACTTACTTTCCTTAACAGAAAATAAGTCTTTTTGGTGCGAGTAGTGATACAGCACTTTTTGAAAACCATCGTAGTACAATTTGTTTTTGAGGTTATCGGATAGCAACTTGCTTGTATCGCACCCCGATGGGCAGCCGTGTTTGAAAACCAGTTGCCTTTTATATACCACACAACCTAGAAATTATCAAGTACGCGCAGCGTTCACTTCTCCCTTCACCGGGAGTAAATGAACGCTGCTTTTTTTGTTTACAACGAAAGGAGGCATCCGTGAAATGGCAGTATTTCGGGTAGAAAAGAACAG
>CAKTAS010000056.1:0-10316 GCA_934529095.1 uncultured Gemmiger sp.
CACATCCGCAGACTGTAACCTATGTGTCTTCCCTGGGTGTTACCTATGTTACTCTTGACACAATGACCGCCCCTACAAGCTGACCCGTTCTATTGTTACAACCGCAAGGCGGCAAGGAGGGGTCAAGACCCCTCCCTACGAACAACCGGGAGGCAAGCAATTATAGGTAAAATGCCTGTTCCCGGCGGGTTTGTAGGGGACGCATATATGCGTCCCGTGCGGTTTGCCCGTTAGATTGATTTGCCGGGACGGCTGCAACGGGCGGCATATATGCCGCCCCTACAAATCAACCCGGTATATTCATTATAATATTCGGTCGCGGGCGGGGCTTGCCCCGCCCCTACTGCGCAATGGTTTTTATTGCCCCGTAGGGCGGGGTGACCCCACCCCGCCGGGGAATTTGGCGGTTGACGCAAAATTGCAAGGAGGGGTCAAGACCCCTCCCTACGAACAACCGGAAGGTTAGGCAGTTATAGGCAAAGTACCTATTTCCGGCAGGTTTGTAGGGGACGCATATATGCGTCCCGTGGCGATTGCCCGATATATCGCGTTACCGGGATGGCTGCAACGGACGGCATATATGCCGCCCCTACAAGCCAACCCATAAAATTATCATCACCATAAAATCGCGGGCGGGGCATGCCCCGCCCCTACCGCGCAATGTTTTTTCGCAAGTTTTTTGCCGAAAAGTCTACACAAAACGGGGATTGTGTGTTATAATCATAACAAATAGCCTTTTTTATGAGAGAGAAAGGTTTGTATGATAAAGGAGGACTCCCTTATGCCCACTATTGCTCTGCTGGCGCTGGAAGCTGCCGATGGAACAGTTGTGCTGACCAGCATCACGCTGGTGTTTGCCATGCTGGTCGCCCTGTGCCTGATCATCACGGCAGAAGGCAAGCTGTTTGATTCCCTGAACAACAAAAAGAACCCTAAGCCCACCCCCAAAAAGGCGGACAAACCCGCTGCAGCCCCCGCTGCCAAGCCCGCCGCCCCTGCCCCCAAAGCCGAGGGCGGTATCCCCGGTGAGATCATTGCTGCGATCTCCGCTGCTGTTGCCACCGTCGTGGGCGGCAACGCCGTGATCCGCGGCATCAAGCGCATCCCCAAAAACGGCGGCAGCCGCCGCGGTGCTTGGGGCGATGCCGGCGTGCAGGAACACACCACGCCGTTTATGTAAGGAGGGGCAGAGAATACCATGGGTGCTATTTTAACCAATATCAGCGAGATCTTTGCCAACTCCGGCTGGGCGCAGATCTTCTTTGTCGAAGGCGGCTGGAAATACGCCGTTATGATCGTCGTGGCTTGTGTGCTGCTGTACCTCGCCATTGCCAAGCAGTTTGAACCGCTGCTGCTGCTGCCCATCGGCTTTGGTATGTTGATGACCAACCTGCCCTTGGACGGCATCTTCCACATGAACATCTTCATCAACGAAACCAACCACATCGACTGGGCGCTGCTGGGTTCCACCGGCGGCATGGCGGACTACATTTATCTGGGTGTCAAGCTGGGCATTTACCCCCCGCTGATCTTCCTGGGCATCGGTACCATGACCGACTTCACCCCGCTGATCGCCCGCCCCTCCAGCCTGCTGCTGGGCGCTGCCGCACAGTTGGGCATCTTCTTCACCTTTGTCGGCGCTAAGGTTTTGGGCTTCACCAACCGCGAGGCTGCCTCCATCGGCATCATCGGCGGCGCCGACGGTCCTACCGCCATCTACGTTACCACCAAGCTCGCCCCGCACCTGCTGGGTTCCATTGCCGTGGCGGCGTACTGTTATATGGCGCTGGTGCCGGTCATTCAGCCGCCTATTATGAAGGCGCTGACCACCGAAAAAGAACGTCAGATCGTTATGGAAACCCCGCGCAAGGTTTCCAAGACCGAGAAGATTTTGTTCCCCATCATCGTTACCATTATCGTTTCCCTGACGCTGCCTGACGCCGCCCTGCTGGTTGGCTGCCTGATGATGGGCAACCTGATGAAGGAATCCGGCGTGGTCGAGCGTATCACCAAGACCGCCGGCAACGAATTGATGAACATCATCACCATCTTCCTGGGCTTCACCGTCGGCTGCACCACCAACGCCGCCACCTTCCTGAACCTGCAGACCGTCGAGATCATCGTTCTGGGCATCGTCGCCTTCGGTGTCGGCACCGCAGGCGGTGTGCTGCTGGGCAAGATCATGTGCGTTGTCACCCACGGCAAGGTCAACCCGCTCATCGGCTCTGCCGGTGTTTCCGCCGTGCCTATGGCCGCCCGTGTTTCCCAGAAGGTCGGTCAGGAGTACAACCCCAGCAACTACCTGCTGATGCACGCCATGGGTCCCAACGTGGCAGGCGTTATCGGCTCTGCGGTTGCCGCCGGTATCCTGATCAATATGTTTGCCTGATTTCCGCGCTTTTCCGGTCCCCGCCTTTGGCGGGGGCTTTTTTTTGTCGGAAAAAGCTTTTTTACGGGTAGTAATGTAGGGCGCGTGTCTTGACCGCGCCGCACCGCTGGCTGCGCGCAGCGCATAAAATCGCGCCGAACGGCGCGCGTTCTCACGATATATCCTACTATTGGTTAGACTGCACGGAACGGTCAAGACCGTTCCCTACAAACCTGCCGAAGATTTGCAATATTCCCATTGAGTTTATCGGCAGTCTAAGTCCCCGCCAAACGGCGGGGGCTTTTTTTGTTGCGGCGGAACTTGCATAGTAGTGCAATTTATCCTATAATATAGACAAAAACATATCCCCAAAAAAGGAGGTGCGGCGATGCTGAATCTAGCGGTGGTGGACGACGAACGCGAAAACCGTGAGCTTTTGAGCGGCTTTATAAACCGCTACGCGCAGGAGAACAACCTCTCCTTGGCGGTGACCGCCTTTGCGGACGGGGCGCAGATCGCCGAGCCGTACCAAGGCGGGTTTGACATTATTTTTCTGGACATCGAAATGCCGATGCTGGGCGGTATGACGGCAGCGGAACGCATCCGCGCCGCCGACCCCGACGTGGTGCTGGTGTTCGTGACCAATCTGGCGCAGTACGCCATCCGCGGCTATGAGGTCGAGGCGTTCGATTTTGTCTTGAAGCCGGTGGAATACTACCCGTTTTCGGTCAAGCTGGGGCGGGCGGTGCGCCGCGTGCAGAGCCGCCGCGGCAAGCAGCTGGCGCTGCAAACCCCCGACGGGCTGCGTATGGTGGATTCCGAGCAGGTTTTGTATCTGGAAACCCGCGACCGTATGCTGCACTACCACACGGCGGACGCGGTGTACTCGGTGCGGGGCAGCCTGCAAAAGGCCGAGCAGGAGCTGGCGGGGCATCATTTTGCCCGCTGCAACCAGTGCTATCTGGTCAATTTAAAGTATGTCACCGGCGCGGACAACGACTTTGTGCAGGTGGGCGGGGAACGGCTGGAGATCAGCCGCCGCCAGCGCACGGCGTTTTTGGCGGCGATGGCAAGCTACGTCGGGGGTGTGCTGTGATGGCAACGGTGCTTTCGGCGTGGGTGTATATGGCGGGGGCGCAGCTTTGCTTTTGGCTGCCGCTGAAGCGCCGCCCGGATTTTGCGCACCGCGCCGCGCTTTGCCTTGCGGTGGATTTGGCGCTTGCGGCGCTGGTTATGGCAGGGGTGACCCGCTGCGGGTTGAGCGTCCCCGGCTTTGTGGCGGCAAGCGTGGGGTTTATGGTGTGGTCGGCGGTGGCAACGCGGCTGTGTACGCCGCTGAACACGTCCGGCAGCGTCTACTGCGCGGTCTGGGTGCTGCTGGTTGCCGAAACCGCGCACGAGTTGTGGCTGATGCTGGCATGGGCGGCGCAGCACCGCCTGCACTGGACATTTTTGCCCGCTTGGCAGCCCGTAACGCTGGTGTTGTATTACCTGCTTTTGCGCTATACCGCCGCGCGCACCATGCCGCAGGAGGGCAGTTACCGCATCGGACCGCGCCAGCTGGTCAGCGGTTTGCTGCTGAGCGCGATTTTTGTGGTGCAGAGCGTGATGCTGCTGTTCCAGCGCGGCGAAAACGTGAACGCGGCGCTGGTGGTGTCGGCGGTTTTGACGCAGCTGTACTGCCTGACGCTTTTGTACATGCAGACCGAGCTGTTTAAAAAGTCCGCCATGAAAAAAGAGATGGATATGCTGAACCTTTTGTACGAGCGCCAGCGTCGGCAATACCTGGTGGCGCGCAAAAATGTACAGCTTATCAACAAAAGATGCCACGATTTAAAGGTGCAGATCGCGGATTTGCGCCGGCTTTCGCCCACGGCTGCCGAGGCGCAGCTGCGCGAGGCGGAGGCTGCCGCCGCTGCCTACGACACCGCCGCCGACACCGGCAACGAGGTGCTGGACGTGGTGCTGACCGAAAAGACCCTGCTGTGCCAAGCGGACGGCATCCGCCTGCACAGTGTGGCGGACGGCGCCTGTTTGCGGTTTTTGGAGGCGGGGGATCTGTACACGCTGTTCAGCAACGTGTTGGATGTCTGCATCCAGCAGGCAAAAACCGTGCCGGAGCCGGAGCGCCGGATGATCGACCTTGCGGTGGTGCATCGGCAGGGGTTTGCGGTCATCAGTGCCGCCGTGCCGACGCAGACTGCCGCACCCAAGGAGGATTACCCGTTGAAGGTGATCCACCGCATTGTCGAAAACCACAACGGTGTGTTGACCTGCGAGTGTGCCGGTGGGTTTTATACGGTGAAGATTTTGTTTCCTGGGTAAAGGGATGTGTACTTTCTTTGGACGCCCAAAGAAAGTACCAAAGAAAGGCGCCGCTACTTCCGAGGCGCGGGGCACGGCCGGGGGGCTGCGGGGTTGCGAGCGTGGGACCCCGGCTGAGCGTGCGAAGCCGGGGAGCGAGCAATGTTCGCCCCGGCGGGGCGAATAACCGCACGAGCGGGTCGGCTATGCCGACTGGCGGCGCTCGTTGTGCGCCGCCAAGCGGTCGCCCCTTGGAACCCCAATTATGTGGGTCGCGGACGGGCGGGGCTAAAAAATCGTCAAGACACATTTTTTGACGCCCCGCCCACCCGCTCCCGTCTTACGGCTCCGCCGAAAAATTTACCACCCGGTAGGGGCGGGGCACGCCCCGCCCGCGACCTGACGGTGACGCGAAAATTACGGGTTAGTAATGTAGGGAGGGGTCTTGACCCCTCCTTGCCGTTTGGCGGTTACCGGATATTTCACCCTCATCCGGCGCGTTCCGCGCCACCTTCCCCCAAAGGGGAAGGCTTTTGTACTCTCTGCACTGCGCCAAACGCCCTGCGTTTTTGTGCCATTTGCACAAAAATCGTGGGGCGTTTTTGTGCGCCTATGACCGAATATCCCGCAAAATGACCGCTTTTCGCAAGAGTATTGCGAAATTTGCGTACATATTTTACAATGGCTGTAGAAAAATAAACAAACCAACCAACGACCCCGACCAACCAATGAGGAGAGCAACGATGCGCACTGTTACCAAGCTGATGAAAAACTGGCAGTTTACCGGTCCCGACGGCAAGACTGCGGCGGTGGATCTGCCCCATACCTGGAACAACATCGACGGGCAGGACGGCGGCAACGATTACAAGCGCGGCAGCTGCACCTACCAAACCACCTTCGCCGCGCCCGCCTTTGACGCCAACTCCCAGCAGGTCTGGCTGCAGTTTGAGGGCGTCAACGCCAGCGCCGCCGTTACGCTGAACGGCACCGAGGTCATCTGCCACGACGGCGGCTACTCGACCTTCCGCACCGACATCACCGCCCTGCTGGCAGAGCAAAACACCCTGACCGTCGTCGCCGACAACAGCAAAAACGACCGCGTCTACCCCCAAAAGGCGGACTTCACCTTCTACGGCGGCATCTACCGCGATGTCAGCCTGCTGGTCGTCAGCAAAAACCACATCGCGCTGGATTACCTCGGCAGCTGCGGCGTGCGCATCACCCCCACCGTCAAGGGCAGCAGCGCCGACATCCGCGTGCAGACCCGCGTCGAGGGCGAGGGCGAGGTGGAGATCACCGTCACCGACGCCGCCGGCAGCACCGTGCTGACCGGCGCCGGCACCGACACCACCCTGACGATGCAGCATCCCCGCCTGTGGGACGGTGTGCGCGACCCCTACCTGTACACCTGCACCGTGCGTCTGGTGCGCAGCGGCGCGGTACAGGACGAGGTTACCCAGCGCTTCGGCGTGCGCAGCTTCTCGGTGGACCCGCAGAAGGGCTTTTTCCTCAACGGTCGCGCCTACCCGCTGCACGGCGTTTCCCGCCATCAGGACCGCAAGGGTCTGGGCAACGCCATCACCCGGGAAATGCACGACGAGGATATGCAGCTCATCAAAGAACTGGGCGCCAACACCGTGCGCCTGGCCCACTACCAGCATGACCAGTATTTTTACGACCTCTGCGATGAAGCAGGTATGGTCGTCTGGGCGGAAATCCCCTACATCAGCGAGCATATGCCGGGCGGGCGCGCCAACACCATCAGCCAGATGCAGGAGCTGATCGAGCAGAACTACAACCACGCCTGCATTGTCTGCTGGGGCGTGTCCAACGAGATCACCATCTCCACCAAGGACAAGCGCGATATGCTGGACAATCACCGCGTGCTGAACGACCTCTGCCACAAGATGGACGACACCCGCCTGACCACGCTGGCGTGCTACGCGATGTGCGGTCCCTTTAACCCGGTGGCGCACATTACCGACCTTGTCAGCTGGAACCTGTACTTGGGCTGGTATGTGCCGGGGCTGTTTTTGAACGATCTGTGGATGGATTTCTTCCACCTGTGCTACCCGAACCGCCCGCTGGGCTTCAGCGAGTACGGCGCCGAGGGTATGCCCAACCTGCACAGCGAGCATCCCCGCCGCGGCGACCACACCGAGGAATATCAGGCAATCTACCACGAATATATGCTGCGCTGCTTTGAGCGCCACCCTTGGCTGTGGAGCACCCACGTCTGGAATATGTTCGACTTTGCCGCCGATGCCCGCGACCAGGGCGGCGAGCCGGGTATGAACCACAAGGGGCTTGTCACCTTTGACCGCAAAACCAAGAAGGACAGCTTCTACCTGTACAAGGCGTGGTGGAGCGAGGATCCGTTTGTGCATATCTGCTCCAAGCGCTTTGCCGAGCGCACCCGCAGCGAGATCGAGGTCAAGGTCTACTCCAACCAGAAGTCGGTTGCCCTGTTTGTGAACGGCGAAAAGCTCGCCGAGCAGACCGGCGAACACGTCTTTACCTTTAAGGTCAAGCTGAACGGCGAAACCAAGGTGCAGGCGGTAGCGGGGGACAGTATTGATGAAGCTGTGTTTACCAAGGTAAGCACGCCGAACCCCGATTACAAGCTGACGAAAGGCAAGACCAAGAGCGCAAACTGGGTGTAAGCAAGGCTTTTCATAGATAATAGATAAAAGATAATAGATAAGAAATGCGGAGTGCGCGCCGCGCGCACACATTCAAAAAAGGCGGCGGTGACCCGGGCGTTTTTCTATTGCCGATATGCCGCAGCACACCGTGATTGCCCCGTAGGGCGGGGTGACCCCACCCCGCCGCACCGCCAAACGCCCATTTCCGGCGGGTTTGTAGGGGACGCATATATGCGTCCCCTGCGGTTTGCCCGTCAGGTCGATTTGCCGGCGTGGTTGCTGCGGGCGGCATATATGCCGCCCCTACAGGGCGGTCACCCCAAAATCCCCCCCCCTCGTAACGACCCGCTGTTAAGCGGTTTGTTTATAGAAACCCATGGAGAAAACCAACAAGGAGAAAACAAGATGGAAGACGTAAAGACCCAAAAAAAGGCTTTGAAAAAAGCCTACAAAAAGGCTAAGCGTAAGACCATTACGCTGTGGAAAGTCCTGACGATCCTCTGCGCGATCGTTATGATCATTTCCGTGCCTTTGTCCGTACTGGCCGCAAAGTTCGACAACACCATGGCTGCCCGCTTTGGCGGCAGCTTCTGGGATCTGGAGAACGAGGACACCAACGCCCAGTATTACACCAGTGACTTCAACTCCGCCGAGGAGATGGTCAACTACGGTCTGGCTCTGACCCAGCAGGTCGAGGCCGAGGGCGCTGCCCTGCTGATGAACAACAACAACGCGCTGCCTCTGGCTGCTGACGCGAAGGTCAGCACCTTCTCCAGTAGCAGCGTCAACCTCGTGTACGGCGGCACCGGTTCCGGCAACATTGATGCCTCCACCGCCGACACCCTGCGCACCGCCCTCGAAAAGGTCGGTGTCACCGTCAACCCCACCCTGTGGGACTTCTACACCACCGGCGCCGGCAAGGATTACTCCCGCAAGACCGCCGGCACCGTCGCCAAATCCAGTGAGGTCACCGCCGAGGTGCCTTGGAGCGTCTACACCGACGAGGTCAAGAACAGCGTTGCCCAGTACGGCGATGCCGCCATCGTGACCCTGTCCCGCGTCGGCGGCGAGGGCGCTGACCTTTCCTACGGCGAGGTCAACTATCTGGCGCTCGACGACAACGAGAAGGAAATGCTGCAGAACGTTGCCGAGATGAAGAAGAACGGCATCGTCAAAAAGACCATCGTGCTGATCAACTCCGCCAACGCCCTGCAGGTCGATTTCCTCAAGAACAACGAGTACGACATCGACGCCGCGCTGTGGATCGGTGACGTGGGCATCTCCGGCATCAACGCCGTTGCCGAGATCCTGACCGGCAAGGTCAACCCCTCCGGCAGCCTGGTCGATACCTACTGCTACGACAACTTCAGCGCCCCCGCTATGTGGAACTTCACCCCCACGACCTACGAAGGTTACGTTGAGGGCGGCGATGTTTCCGCCAAGGCAAAGTCCTACATGATCTACCAGGAGGGCATTTATGTAGGCTACAAGTACTACGAGACCCGCTACGAGGACTTCGTCACCGGTAACGGCAACGCAGGCGACTACGCCTACGGCGACATCGTGGCATACCCCTTCGGCTACGGCATGAGCTACACCAGCTATGACATCAGCGACATGAACGTCAACTACAATGCCGCCGATGACACCTACACCGTTACCGTCAAGGTCACCAACACCGGTGATATGGCGGGCAAAAAGACCGTGCAGGTCTATGTCCAGAGCCCCTACACCGACTACGACAAGCAGAACGGCGTCGAGAAGTCTGCCGTTTCTCTGGTCGGCTTCGGCAAGACCGGCATGATCGAGCCGGGCGCTTCCGAAACCCTGTCCATGACCGTCAACAAGCGCGACATCGCTTCCTACGACAGCTACGGTGCCGGCACCTACATCCTCGACGCCGGTGACTACTACTTCACCGCCGCCACCGATGCCCACGACGCTGTCAACAACATTCTGGCTGCCAAGGGCTACACCGTGGAGTCCACCAACGGCAAGATGACCGCCGACGGCAACGCCGACCTGACCTACACCTGGACCGAGGACGCCCTCGACACCACCACCTACGCCACCAGCGAAAACGGCACCGCCATCACCAACCAGCTGTCCAGCGCCGACCCCAACCTGTACGAGGGCATCGACGAAACCGTGACCTGGCTGAGCCGCTCTGACTGGAACGGCACCCTGCCCACCGAAACCGTCAAGCTGACCCTGACCGAGCTGCTCAAGAAGGACCTGAAGGACATCCGCTACGACGCTGCCGACTACGAGAGCGTCGAGATGCCCACCCTGGGCGCCAAGAACGGCGTCAAGCTGTACGATATGATCGGTCTGGACTACAACGATCCCAAGTGGGACGAGCTGCTGGATCAGATGACCTTCGACGAGATGAACTCCCTGATCGGCGACGCTTTCCACTGGACCATGCCCGTCAAGAGCGTGGAAGCCCCCGGCACCCGTGACGAGAACGGTCCCCAGGGTCTGACCGCCAGCCTGCTGGGCAGCGACAAGACCCAGCTGACCGCCACCGCCTTCACCTCTGAGGACGTGATGGCTGCCACCTTCAACACCGAGATCATGACCGAGATCGGCAAGGTCATCGGCAACAACTGCCTGAACGCCAACATTGCCTGCCTGTACGGTCCCGGCAACAACATCCACCGCACCCCCTACGGCGGTCGTAACTTCGAGTACTACTCCGAGGACGGCTTCCTGTCCGGTATGATGAGCGCCTACGAGGTCGCCGCTATTCAGGCAAAGGGCGTCCACGTGGTTATGAAGCACTTTGCCCTGAACGACTGCGAGCAGGATCGTATCGGTCTGGGCGTCTGGCTGAACGAGCAGGCTGCCCGTGAAGTCTACCTGAAAGCCTTCCAGGCTCCCGTCGAGGTCGGCAACGGCAACGGCGTTATGATCGCCTACACCCGCTGGGGCGCTGTCTGGTCCGGCGGCAACTACGGTCTGGTCACCGGCATCCTGCGCAACGAGTGGGGCTGCGA
>CAKTAS010000057.1:0-10241 GCA_934529095.1 uncultured Gemmiger sp.
GCTGTTTTGCAGGCAGTCAAAGACGGCACCATCTCCGAGGAGCGGCTGGACAGAAGTGTCGATAAAATTTTGCGATACAAAGCCATTTTTGCGAAATAAGATGGTTCGTTTTCTCTGCGTTTGTAAACAATTTCTGAATAGATACCGCACCCCCCTTGCAGTTTTTGGCAAGGGGGTGTATGATTACCCTATGATAATACTTAACACTTGATAACTATTTGATTGTGAGGTGTATTATGGCAACCAACCGCAATCCCGAGTTGGAGGGGCTTGTGCAGTTTCTCGCCCATGTCAATCGGCTGGGCAAGCGCGGTATGCGCGCTGCTCTGTCCGGTCAGCCAAAATGCCGTCTGGGTATGCTGGAGCATCTGCACGCGATGATCGAGCAGCACGGTCACGACGGCACCATCTATGTTTCCGAGCTTGCCAAGAACCTGCAGCAGTCCATGCCCGCCGTTTCGCGCGGGCTGCGGTATCTGGAGCAGGACGGTCACATCCGGCGCGAAACCGACCCCCATGACCGCCGCAAGACCCTCGTCTGCATCACACCGGAGGGCGAGGCTGCCCGGCTTGCGGGGGAACAGGCGATAAACGCTTATGTTGCCCGCATTTTAGACCGCATTTCACCGGACGATCTTGCCCGAATGCTGGCAATGAAGGACGTCTTTCTCGCTGCCATTGAGGCAGAAAACAAAGCACTGGAGCAAAACCTGAAAACAGGAGGGCCCCCCTATGATACAGATCTTTAAACAGCTGGGTCGTCACTGGGCGGCGTGCATCGCCGTGGTAGCGCTGCTGTTTGCGCAGGCCTACTGCGACCTGAGCCTGCCCGACTACACCAGCAAAATTGTGGATACCGGCATCCAGCAGGGCGGCATTGAAAGCCCTGTACCCGAAACCGTCCGCGACACGACCCTGCAGGCATTGGAAATGCTGATGTCCGAGCAGGACGCCGCCTTGGCGGAGCAGTGGTACAGCGCCCCCGAAGCCGATGGCGTGCGCACACTGTCCCGCGATGCCTCCGCCGCCATGACGGAGCTGGAAAGTGCCTTCTCCACGCCGGATGTTGTGCTGTATATGGCTGCCGCCCAAAATGCCGCCGCAAACAGCGGCGCATCCACGCCCGCTGCCGGCGATCTTGATGCCGCAGCCGCGCAGATGACCGCTATGGTCAACGTACCCGGTGCGCGTGAGATGCTGCAAGCCCGCCTGCAAGAGGAAATGTCCGCACTGGATGATTCGATGGCGGACAATCTTTCCCAGCAGGCCACCTTGCTGGTCGCCTTGGAATACGAGGCGCAGGGCATCGCCCACGATGTGCAGCTTGCCTATCTGCTGCGCACCGGCGGGCGGATGCTGGCGCTGACACTGGTAATGGTCGCTGTTTCCATTGCGGTGGGCTTTCTTGCGTCGCGCGTATCGGCTGCCATCGGGCGTGATTTGCGGCGCGATGTGTTTGGCACCGTGGTCGGCTATTCCAACGCCGAAATCGAAAAATTCTCCACAGCATCGTTGATTACCCGTACCACCAACGACATTCAACAGGTACAGTTTGTCTGTGCTATCCTGCTGCGTATGGTCGCCTACGCTCCCATTTTGGGCATCGGCGGTATCCTGCACGTTGCCGAGGGCGACACCGGTCTGGAATGGATCATCTTTGTGGCAGTGGCCGCCCTGCTGTTGCTGATTGCTTTCTTGATGAGCGTGGCATTGCCCAAGTTTAAGCTGATGCAGACTCTTGTTGACCGGCTGAACCTTGTCAGCCGCGAGATCCTGACCGGCATTATGCCCATCCGCGCCTTCAGCCGCGAGGCTTTTGAGGAGCAACGCTTTGACAAAGCGAACGCCGATTTGATGAAAACCCAGCTGTTCACCAACCGCACCATGGTTGCCATGATGCCCTTTATGACCCTGATTATGAACGGCACCAGCCTGCTGATCGTCTGGTTTGGCGGCAAGGCGATGGATCTGGGAACTATGCAGGTAGGCGAAATGATTGCCTTTATCACCTACACCATGCAAATCGTTATGTCCTTCCTGATGCTGTCGATGGTCGCCGTCATGCTGCCCCGCGCAGGCGTCGCTGCCGACCGCATCCACGAGGTCATCTCCACACCCGCCTCCATCCGTGACCCCGATGCCCCCAAGGCTCTGCCCGCGGACGGCAAGTGCGGCGTGGTGGAATTCCACGATGTCAGCTTCCGCTATCCCGGTTCGGACGAGGACGCGCTGGAGCATATCAGCTTCACCGCCAACCCCGGTGAAACCACCGCCATTATCGGTTCCACCGGCTGCGGCAAGTCCACCCTACTGAACCTGATTCCCCGCTTTTATGACGTCACGCAGGGCAGCGTGACGATTGACGGCATTGATGTGCGGGATCTGCCCCAGGCGCAGCTGCACGCGCAGCTTGGCTATGTGCCGCAAAAGGGCGTCCTGTTCAGCGGCACCATTGACTCCAACCTGAAGTTCGGCGGCGACAGCATCCCCGATGCCGATGCCCGCGAGGCTGCCGAGATTGCCCAGGCAACTGAGTTTATCACCGCCAAGCCGGAGGGCTTTGCCAGCCCCATCGCGCAGGGCGGCAGCAACGTGTCCGGCGGGCAGAAGCAACGCCTTTCGATTGCCCGCGCCATTGCCCGCCACCCGCAAATTTATCTGTTTGACGATAGTTTTTCGGCACTGGACTACAAGACTGACATTGCCCTGCGTCGCGCACTGAAAGCCAAGACCCGCAGCGCCACCGTTATTATTGTGGCGCAGCGCATCTCCACCGTGCTGCACGCCAACCAGATTCTTGTCTTGGACGAGGGACGTATTGTCGGCAAGGGTACCCATGCCCAACTGCTGGAATCCTGCCCCGAATACCGCGAGATTGCCCGCAGCCAGCTGAGCCAGAAAGAGCTGAATTTGCAGAAGGAGGATGCGTGATATGGCAGGACATGGACGTATGACGACGGAGCGCGCTAAGGATTTTAAGGGTACGCTGCGTCAGCTGCTTTCCGCCTTGGGCAAATACAGGCTTTCTCTGGGCATTGCCTGCGCATTTGCCATATTATCGACCATTTTTAACATTGCCGGTCCCAAGGTGCTGGCAAAAGCCACCACCGCACTGGCCACCGGCTGGATTGCCAAGCTGCGCGGCACCGGCGGCATTGACTTTGCCTACATCGGCAAGGTACTGCTGTTTTTGCTGGGGATGTATCTGTTCAGCGCCGCGTTCAGCTTTATCCAAGGCTGGCTGATGTCCGGGCTTTCGCAAAAGGTCTGCTATGACTTCCGTGACCGCATCAGCAAGAAAATCAACCGTCTGCCGCTTTCCTATTTTGAAAAGCGCACGGTGGGCGAGGTGCTTTCCCGCATTACCAACGACGTGGACACCTTGGGGCAAAGCCTGAACCAGAGCATCACCCAGCTGATCACCAGCATCACCACCATGGTCGGCGTGCTAATTATGATGCTGTCCATCAGCCCCAAAATGACGCTGATTGCGCTGCTGATTTTGCCGGTTTCTCTGGCGTTGGTGCTGATTGTGGTCAAGTTCAGCCAGAAATATTTCAAGGCGCAGCAGGCGACCTTGGGCGTTGTCAACGGTCAGGTCGAGGAGGTCTACGCCGGGCATAACGTTATCAAGGCGTTCAACCGCGAAGCCGCCGTGCTGGACGGCTTTAACACCGCCAACGAAAAACTGTACGAATCTGCGTGGAAATCTCAGTTTTTGTCTGGTATGATGATGCCCATTATGAACTTTGTCGGCAATCTTGGGTATGTGGCAGTTGCCATTGTGGGCAGCATCTTTGCCGCCGGCGGCATCATTACCATCGGCGACATTCAGGCGTTTATCCAGTACGTCAAAAACTTTACCCAGCCCATCCAGCAGCTCTCGCAGGTTTCCAATATGCTGCAAAGTATGGCAGCCGCCGCCGAGCGCGTCTTTGAGTTCCTGGGTGAGGAGGAGGAAGACCAGACCGCCGACCCCGCGCGCCGCGCTGACCCCGCCTGCATTGACGGGCAGGTCACCTTCGACCACGTCAAGTTCGGCTACACGCCCGAAAAAACGGTCATCCGCGATTTCAGCTGCCGCATTCATCCCGGGCAAAAGGTTGCCATCGTTGGTCCTACCGGTGCCGGTAAGACCACCATGGTAAAGTTGCTGATGCGCTTCTACGATGTAAATGCCGGTGCCATCACGCTGAACGGTCACGATGTCCGCGACTTTGACCGCAGCGCCCTGCGCGAGGGCTTCGGTATGGTTTTGCAGGACACATGGCTGTTCAAGGGTACCATTATGGAAAACATCCGCTACGGACGGCTGGATGCCACCGATGAGGAAGTCATTGCCGCCGCCAAGGCTGCCAATGCTGACCACTTTATCCGCACGCTGCCGGGCGGCTACCAGATGGAACTGAACGAGGAAGCCTCCAACGTAAGCCAAGGTCAAAAGCAGCTTTTGACGATTGCCCGCACGATTTTGGCGGACAACCGCATCCTGATCCTGGACGAAGCCACCTCCAGCGTGGACACCCGCACCGAGCAGCGCATCCAGACGGCGATGGATCGCCTGATGGAAGGTCGCACCAGCTTTGTCATTGCGCACCGCCTGTCCACCATCCGCGACGCTGACCTGATTCTGGTTATGCGCGACGGTGACATTGTGGAACAAGGCACCCACGACGAGCTGATTGACGCCGGCGGCTTCTACGCCGACCTGTACAACAGCCAGTTTGAGGGTGTAACCGCTTAATTCCTGTACAAATCCCGCCAAACGACCATTGAAAACCGCCCCATCTCTGCTACAATAGGTTTGTTCCCGGGTAAACCGGGTGCAGGGGGAGGTTTGTATGGGTAAAATCGGTCTGATTGTAGAGGGCGGCGGTATGAAGTGCGCATACAGCGCGGGCGTTCTGGACGCCTTTCTGGATGCACATATCACCTTTGATTACGCCATTGCCGTGTCGGCAGGCGCCGCCAATGCTGCCTCCTATCTGGCAGGGCAGCGCGGACGCAACCTGCGTTTTTACACCGACTGGACGCACGACCCGGCGTATTTCGGGCTAAAAAGCTATCTGAAAACCGGGAACCTGTTCGGGCTGCGTTATATCTATGCCGATTTGACCAACAGCACCGGCAAGGATCCGTTGGATTTTTCTGCCCTGATGGCAAACCCCACCGAGTATTGGATGGTCGCCACCGATGCCGCCACTGGTACGCCGGTCTATTTCCCGAAAAGCGCCCTGCATCAGGACGATTACCGCTGCATTATGGCATCCTGCGCCCTGCCTGCCGCCTGCAAGCCGATAGAAATCGACGGCAGCCTGTACTATGACGGCGGTGTTGCCGATGCCATCCCCGTGCAGCGCGCACTAGCGGACGGCTGTGACAAGGTGGTGGCTATTTTATCGAAGCCGCGCGGCTTTGTCAAGAAGCCGGAGGGAATGCGGTTGTTTTACAGCACGATGTGCCGAAAATATCCCAACACCGTCAAGGCGCTCAACGAGCGGCACCTTATGTACGCAAGGAGCCAAAAACGCCTGTACGATTTGGAAAAAGACGGAAAAGCCTTTATTTTTGCCCCCAGCGCACCCCCAAAGATGAGTACCTACACCATGGACCGCGCAGTGGAGCAGCATCTGTATGATCTCGGCTTGCAGGATTATCATACAGCAGAAAAAGCCTTGCAGGGTTTTATGCAGGCATAAATTTTAAATGTAAACCAACGGGGGCAGCTAAGGCTGCCCCCGTTGGTTTGTTTTATGTGTGAAAAGATTGCGTTTTCTATTTTTGGGCTCTTGCTCCCTGCCGTGTTGCCTTATAATACTGCTTCGGCGTCATACCATACTGCTTTTTGAACGCGCGGAAAAAATTATTGTACCCGCCAAAGCCCGCCTTCTGGTACACCTCCACGATAGGGTACCCCTGCTCGATCAGCCTGCAGCAGCGATCCAGCTTTGCTTTGCGGATATACTCTGCCACCGTCTGCCCGGTATGGCGCTTGAACTCCCGCGAAATATGTTCATATGAAACAAAAAAATGCTCCTCCAGCTGTTTTAGGGTGATTTCCTCATCCAAGTGTGTCTGAATATACAAAAACACCTCATCCAGCATCAGATGCCGACGGTTGATGGGCGACTTATGGCTCTCTGCCCCGATGCAGGCGCGCAGCACCAGCACTACAAACATCTGCAGCATTCCTCTTTCATAGATGGATGCACCAAAATTGTCGATGCCCTGCGGGGTCTGGGTCAGCTTGCGCGCCAGATTTTTCAGCAGCATAAAAATTTCAATATCAGGACGCACGGCAATCTGGCGAAAAGGCACCACTTCAAAGGCAGCCGCCAAGTCGGTCTGCTCGTCCGAAAGCTCATGCAAAAGCGCAGCGGGCAACTGCACACGCAGCCATTCCAGCGGACCGTGTACGCCGGGGAACACCAGTGTCCCCGCCTCCCCGGGTTTGAAAATGACCATCGTTTCCGAATCCACTGCCCAGCTTTGCCCACCGCAGCGAAAGACCGCCGTCCCCCGCAGGAAAATATACAGGTCATAGTTGGCGCCCGAGGAGTATTCCCGCTGCGCAGAGCTGTGCCATACCTCCTGTGTTATTGTATACTTCAACAAATCTCGTTCACCTCTTTTGTGTGTTTTGACCATATTAATTTCTGTTGTGAATTATTTCTTATTCTTCTTGTATATTACATCATTTTTTAATAGTTTTCAATCACAAATTGGCTATGTTTTGGCAAAAAAAGACCGTATAATGCAATTACAGACTTAATTCTTTTCAAAAAGGAGCAGCTTATGCAGATTCTTCAGGCAAACTTTCAAAACCGCGCCGGGCATACTCTGCGCGGCATCGTAACCCTGCCGAACGGCGGCGCGGCGTTTCCCATGCTGGTTATGCTGCATGGCTTCGGCGGCACCTGCGGCGGCTATAAGGCGATGTTCACCCAGATATCCCGCGCCTTGGCTGTGCAGGGCATCGGCAGTGCGCGGTTTGACTTTTACGGCAACGGCGAAAGCGACGGCAGCTTTGGCGATATGACCTTTGAGGGTCTGCACACCGATATTGCCGACATTTTTGCATGGGTCAAGGCGCAGCCTTTTACTGACAATGACCGCGTTTTCCTGTGCGGTCACAGCATGGGCGGCTATCTGGCAGCGTCCACTGCGCCCAAGCTGAACCCGCGCGGTCTGGTGCTTTTGTGTCCCGGTGCCGGTATGTGGTTTGGCTGCGCCGAGCGCGCCGATGCCGTAACAAAGACCGGGCAGGACTTTGCCGATGTGGAGGGGCTTTGCTACAAGATGGATTTCAACTACCAGATGTCCAAGCATCCCGACCCCTATACCGAAGCTGCCGGTTACGCAGGACCGGTGCTGATTGCCCGCGCAGCCGATGACAAACTGGTGGACGATGCCTGCTGCCAACGCTACAAAGCCGTATACAACCATGCCGAATTTATGACCTTGGAACGCGGCGGGCACAATTTTGCCGCCATCTCCACGCGCGAGGTTCTGAATCAGGCACTGGTAAATTTTATAAAAAACAACGTATAAACGGAGGATTTGTTCATGGAAAACATTCTTTTGCAGCCCATTGAGGTGGGCGGTCAGACCTTTAAAAACCGTATTATGTTCCCGCCGCTGACCACCGGTTACGAAAAGAACGGTATGATTTCCGAGCAGGATATGGGTTTCTATACCCGCCTTGCCAAGGGTGGTGTCGGCTACATTGTTCTGGGTGACGTTGCCCCCATCAACAGCTTCTCCCCTACCCCTAAGCTGTTTGACGACAGCCAGATTCCCGCCTTTAAGGCTCTCGCTGACAGCGTCCACGCCTACGGTGCCAAGCTGGGCGCCCAGATTTTCCACCCGGAATATGACGTAGATGCGATCAACGCTCTGTTTATGCAGCGCAAAATGAATGAAATGCGGGAGCGTCTGCACCACGATATGATGTTCTTCACCGACGAAGTCAGCGAGGAAACCCTGCTGCAGATCATTGACAAGATGTGCGCCTGCGCCGTTCGCGCCCAAAAGGCTGGCTTGGATGTCATTCAGGTTCACGGCGACCGTCTGGTCGGCTGCCTGTGCAGCACCCGTATGAACCACCGCACCGACAAGTTCGGCGGCAGTCTGGAGAACCGCGCCCGCTTTGCCCGTATGGTCGTGCGCGCCCTGCGCAAGGCGGTGCCTGATATGGTCATCGACTACAAGCTCAGCATCGTTACCCCCGAGCGCGGCAAGGGTGGTATTGACGAAGCGGACGCCGTTCAATTTGCCCAATGGCTGGAGGAGGACGGCGTGGATATGTTCCACGTTGCCCAAGCCAACCACACCGGCAATATGGCGGATACCATTCCCCCGATGGGCGTGCAGCCCTATGGCTTCTTTGTGGATATTGCCGGCAAAATCAAGGCAAATGTCCATGTGCCTGTCAGCACCGTGGGTCGCATTATTGACCCCGCCATGGCAGAACGCATCGTGACCTGCGGCAAGGCGGACATCATTGGTCTGGGTCGTCCTCTGCTGGCAGATCCCGACTGGGGCGCCAAAATCGAAGCCGGTCGCTCCTGCGACATTCGCCGCTGCATCAGCTGCAACAAGGGCTGCACCGATGCCATTCAGGAGCGCCGCTTCATCTCCTGCGTACTGAACGCTGAAAACGGCTGCGAAAACGTGCGCAGCATCACGCCTGCCGATGTAAGAAAGAAGGTAGCCGTCATCGGCGGCGGTCCTGCCGGCTTGGAGGCAGCCCGTGTTGCGTCCCTGCGTGGTCACAGCGTCACGCTGTTTGAGCGCGAAACCGAGCTGGGCGGTCAGCTGAACCTTGCCTGCCTGCCCCCGCGCAAAAGTGAAATGCGCCGCGCCACACAGGATCTCATCCATGCTGTCCGGCGCGCCGGTGTGCATCTTTGCTTAGGCTGCGCCGTTACCGAGCAGCAGCTGCTGGATGACAAGTTTGATGCCGTCATCGTAGCCGTAGGCGCCCACAACGCAGCACCCGCCATTCCCGGCAAGGAAAATATCAATGTGGCGGATGCATGGAGCGTGCTTTCCGGAGCCGAGCAGGTCTATGGCAAGGTAGCTGTCATCGGCGGTGGCTTGGTCGGCAGCGAAACTGCAGAACTGCTGGCAGAACAGGGCTGCCATGTCAGCGTGATTGAAATGATGGATAAGATTGCTGCCGCCGAAAGCACCACCATCCTTCCCACGCTGATGGAATCCTTCAAGGCACACGGCGTACAGCAATTCCCCGGTCACAAGGTCAAGCAATTCACCACCGAGTCCGTCATTTGCGAGAACCAGGATGGTGCCGAGGTGACCATTCCCTGTGATTACATCGTGCTGGCGATGGGCGCCCGTCCCAACGAATTTGATACCGCCAAGCTGGAAGCCGCCAACGTTCAGGTCGAGCGCATCGGCGACTGCGCCGAAAAGGCTGCAGATATCAGCAACGCCATCCGCACGGGTTACGACACCGCCTGCAAAATCTGATAAAACGGCATTCCAAAGGGGTTCGGAAGTTCCGAACCCTTTTCTTTTTCTGAATTCTTTGCCGTTCAGCGATAAATATGGTAAAATAATTCTGTCAGGAATTTACCGGAAAGCAGGTGTTCTCGTATGTTTACGCAACTGTATCTCTCTCCGATCGGGCAGCTTTTATTGACCGCCGATGACACGGCACTGGTTGCCTTGCACTTCTGTGACAAAGGGCGTTCTTTCCTCTTATCTAATGACGAAGCCTGCAACAATCATGCCATTTTACAGGCAGCAAAGCACTGGCTGGATGTCTATTTTTCCGGGCAGGAACCCAGCTTTATGCCACCGCTGCGACCGGTAGGAACAGCGTTTCAGCAGGAGGTTTGGCAACTTCTGCGGGCAATCCCTTACGGAAAAACTACCACCTATGGAGAAATCGCCGCAGCCTTGGCAGCCCGACACGGCATACCCCGAATGTCCGCGCAGGCAGTCGGCGGCGCGGTGGGACGCAATCCCATTCCCATTTTTATTCCCTGTCACCGTGTTGTCGGCAGCGGCGGAAAACTGACCGGATATTCCGGCGGACTGGAAAAAAAGCAATTTCTTCTTAGCAACGAACACATAGTTTTACCACATTACAGCGCAATTCTTCCCTAACCGCTCTGTTGTGACGGGAAACGCCCCGCACGCTTCCCCAAAAACACAGCCCCCGCCTTGCATCATCAAGGCGGGGGTTCTATTGTATCTTGCTTTTTGCGCATAAA